>WHUD01000129.1 GCA_009377385.1 Actinophytocola sp. | reverse complement strand
GATCAAGATCTGGCTCCGCAGCCCCGCACACGAAGATCCGTGAGACACGCCCTAGGGCCAGGCGGCTACGGCCTGCCGTTCGCCTTGCGAACGTGGTCGCGTTCCGCTTGGCTGATCGACATCTCGACCTTCGCACCGTCCGACCAGATCAGCACCGTGTCGAGCGGCTTCAGTTTCGGCCGGGACGGGCCGGAGGCGTACCAGACGATGCGGGGCTCCCCGCCTTCGGCGGCGCTGACGATCGCCACATGGGAGTGGGACCAGCAGACCCACAGCGACCGCTCCGCCTCACGGAGGGTGTCGGTGAGCCGCACCGCCTCGGAGCCGTCCGCACCCGTCACAACGACGCGGCCGGACTTGCGCGCCCGCGCTGGCACCTGAATCCCCCAGTCGTCCAGCACGCCGAGGACCACGATCACCGGGAACGCGACGATCGCGTAGACGCCTACGGCGAGATACTGCAGGCCACGCAGGAACGGGTTCGACTTCAGCGGTGTCCCGTTCCGCTTCCGACCGCTCACGTAGTAGACAACCGCTCCGCGCGGAAACGCCAACACCGACGCCTTCTCGCGCCATTGGCTGGTCAGGCGTTGCCTGACCGCTTCGCGGGTCGGGTTCAGGGCCGTACTCGATCCGGTCATGACGATGTTGCCCCTAACGGCTCCCATTCGAAGGTGTCGAAGATATCCAACGCGACCGTGCACACGCGTTCCCAGTCCTGGAAGCTGTTCGTGGTCACGGTGACCACGCCGATCGCCGTCCCATCCGGGTCGGGGACCCACGCCGTGAGCTGACGGGTGAGCACTGGGAACGGATATCCCTCGACGACGACCTTGTCCTGCTTCTCGGTCACGCTCGCGACCGCAGGGCCGACGGGAAGACGCAGGTCATGGACCGACGTCTCGGCGTCGCTCGCGAGGTCCTCGCGGAGGTTCGCGACGGCATCCGCAGGGTGGCTGTGGTCGGACGGAGCAACGTACCCGGTCAGCATGATCATGATGGGGCGGGTCGGGTCGTCCGGCGACAGGTAGTACGCGATCGCGACGTAGTCCAGGCCCTGCCGACCGGCGGCAAGTCCGAGGCCGGCGAAGACGGCTGCGGCTGCCTGTGCGTTCTCGTCCTCGAACGACAACCCGAAGATGCCGCCGATCTCGCCGGTGAACGACGCGGCGGCGTCGGGACCCGCCAGGTCCGTGTCATCGACCGGCAGGCCGTGGAAGCCGTCCGGCAGCCCGAGGTTGAACCCGCGCTCGGCGGCAGGGAGTGGTTCCGCCGGCTCGGTGTCGATGCTCGTCATGACGCCCTCGCTGCCAGCGCGTTCTGGAACCCGTCGACCGCGTTGCCCGCGTACTCCTTGACGGTGTTCTCTGCATCGGCGAGGTAGGGCTCGGCCTCCCACTTCGCGGCCTGGATGGCGCCCTTCTCGACGGCGAGCACGCCAGCCCCCGCGGCGACGGCGGCGCCGCTCTGGGCAGTGTGCGCCATCTTCGCGCCGTCCCCGATGAGCTTGGTGCCGCTCTCGAACGAGTTGACGGCGAGTTTGGAGACGTCGTCCGGGTTCTTGCCGAGCAGCTTCGCACCGCCTTCGATGACGTTGTTCACGAGGTTGGCACGGCTGCCGACCATTTGGGCTCCGGCACGGCTGATGGTCGTGGCAGCGGCGTTCGCCCCGCTGGCCAGCCTGGCGCCGTCGTCGGCGAACTGGGCGGCGGCCCTGCCCGCTCGCATCGCCTTCGGCAGCACCTTCGCTGCCCCGAGCGCGCCCTTGGCCGCCCCACCGCCGGGGATCATGCCCACGGCGTCGAACGCCATCTTCGACCACGACACGTCCGCCCCTGCCGCCTTGGCGAGTCCGTGCGCGGCCAGCGCCGCCCCGTTGACGCCGATCTGGGTGAGGTCGGTGAACGCCTCGCCGATTTCCCTGGCCACGGTGCCGAGGTTGTCGGCGACCTCGGTGACCTTCGCGACATTGCCCGGCGCGGGGTCGAACCCGAGCGTCGGATAGATGCCGCTCATGCCCTGCCCTCCAGCCTGCATGAGATCTCCGAGTCGCCGGACTGCTGTCCGCCGCCGCCGGAGAGCTCACTGGACATCTGGTTGAGTGACGACGCGGCGCCGCTGTCCATCTCGACGTAGAGCTTGCGGGCTTGTTTGAGGCCGTCGGTCAGGCTGGTGCTGAACTCGATGATCTTCTCGATGCCGTGTTCCCAGCGGTCCTGGAACTCTCCTGCGGACTCGTCGATCTCCTCGCTGCCCATGTCCGAAGGAGCGAGATCCTTCAGGGCGTTGTTCGCCCTGGTCATACGGTCGCCAGCGTTCTCGAGCGTGGTCACCAGGCCACCGACCTGGTCGATGTCGATCTTGAATCCCCCAGACACGGTACCTCCCTCACCTCGCTCGCACCCGACAGTTTTGCCGCCACCCGGCGGCGCGCGCAACCCGAACGCAGAGATCTCGCCCGGCGTCCTCCGTGATCAGCTACGGAACAGATAGTCCGGCATGGGCTCGTCGACGGCTTCGATGCACAGGTCGTGGCCACTCCCGGCACGTGAGCCACCGATCTCCTCGGTGTAGACGCACACCCCGGTGCCGACGTCGAGGCGGACTCGATGCGCGTCGGCGTACCGCAGACTCGGATCGCGACCCCGCAGCGTGGGGCCACCGGCTTCGGCCTCGCGGTCCTCGCTTTCCCGAGAGAACAACAGCGCGCAGCACGCGCAACGCGGGGTCGTAGTACGTGGTCGGGCGCAGGTCGGCCTGCCAGGCTGGCCGACCGTGGTGGTCGACTTCGCCGAGGTTGGCCACGCTCACCGGCGCCGTCCCCAGCTCGCCGGTCTCCTCGTCGACGCCGTCGGCGAACTCGACGGGATCCAGCATCGCCACCCAGTGGTAGTTGACGTACATCGGATCGTCGTACTCCAGATCCACCGCATAAGGCCGGTGACGAACCAGTCCATCGACGTCGAACTCCGGCTGCCGCGCGTTGGGACTCCTCGGGCTGATGGTAGGCATCCGCCGGCTACGCCCGACCGACGTCACCACCGCGACCGCAGGGCCAGGGTTGTCGTCAAGGTCGGCGACGAGTAGCTCGCCGTCCATGGCTTCCACCCGTATGCTGCGCGGCCTGCGGACCCACGCCCGGACTGCCTTCGCCCGGACAGCGCCGCGCCAGTGGGCGGTGAACCGCAGCGACCGCCACCGCCACGGCGACGATCGCGCCAAGGCGGCGAACCGGTCTTGCGTCGGGAGCACCCCACGATCCTCCCGAATAGCGCGCTGCGCCGCGACTGGATTTTCCACTCTTGGCAGGCGCAGACTTCTGGACATGGTCGCTGACGACGTCGAAGGACCTCAGCTACGACGAGACGTACCACCTCCTGCGCTGCCAGCCGCGCAGGCCGAAGTCCAACTGGTCGGCGTCCAACAAGGAGCGGGTCGCCCGCCTCATCGTGGCGGGGCGGCTCAGGCCTGCCGGTCTCGCACAGGTCGAGGCCGCCAAGGCGGACGGCCGATGGGATGCCTAGGGTGCGGCGGAAAACAGCTTGACCTCAAGTCGACTCGAGGTCCGAGACTGTCGGTAGCAGCAGCGACGTCTCAAGGAGCAGTCATGACGAGTTCGGTACCCGCGTCGACGTTCGACACCGCCTACGAGTCCCAGGCGGCGCCGTGGATCATCGGCGAACCGCAGCCCGCGATCGTCGCGTTGGAGCGGGACGGCTGGATCCGCAGCACCGTGCTCGATCCAGGGTGCGGCACCGGAGAGCACACGATCCACCTGACCCGACTGGGCTACGACGTGCGTGGCATCGACTTCTCGTTGCGCGCGATCGAGCAGGCCCGCGCGAACGCCGAGCGACACCAGGTCGCGACCCGGTTCGACGTCGCCGATGCGATGGATCTCGGTGACGAACCGCGCTACGACACGGTTGTCGACAGCGCGCTGTTCCACGTCTTCGACCCTGCCGACCGCGCCGCGTACACACGCAGCCTGCACGCCGCCACCCGGCCCGGCGGACGGGTGCATGTGCTCGCGCTGTCCGACGCCGAACCCGGCCTCGGCCCCCAGATCAGCGACACGGCAATCCGTGACGCCTTCCAGGACGGTTGGGAGCTTGAGGAGCTACGGCCGAGTCGGTACCGGGTCATCGTAGGCAAGGAGGACGCCGCGAGACTCAACCTGTCGGCAAACATGCCAGCCGACATGCTCGCCTGGCTCGCCCGCGCCCGTCGACTCTGACAGCGCTGCTGCGCAGAGTTGACAGGGGTGTCACGTCGAGGAAGGTAAGCGGGTGGGCGCCGACGAGGTGCGCGACGGAGTGTCGCTGACGAACCTGGACCAGCCGCTGTTCGATGGTGCCCAGGCCACCAAGCGTGACCTGGTCGACTACCTGGACGTGGTGCGCGATCGGATCATCCCCGTGCTGGCGGACCGGCCGCTCTCGGTGATCCGGGTGCTGCGGGGCCAGCAGCCGTTCATGCAGAAGAACGTCCCGAAGTACGCGCCGTCGTGGGTGCGCACCGTGTCGCTGTGGGCGGAGAGCTCACATCGCGAGGTGCACTATGCGCTGTGCGACGACCGCCGCACGCTGCTGTGGTTCGCCAACCAGCGGGCCGTGGAGTACCACCCCACGCTAATCCGCGGCGAATGCGTCACCCACCTGGTGCTGGACCTCGACCCTCCGGTCGGCGACGACTTCCGCCCGGTCATCGACGCCGCCTACCTGGTGCGCCAGGCGCTCGCAGATGCTGGTCTGGCGGGGACGGTCAAGACCAGCGGCGCGAAGGGCGTGCACATCTTCGTCCCGATCCGCCCGGATACCGCGATCGACGACGCGGCCGCTGCCACCCGCGCGATCGCCGCACGGGCCGAACGGCTGGATCCGGCACTCGCCACCACGGCCTATATCCGGGAGGACCGCGGCGGCAAGGTCTTTCTCGATTCGACACGGGCAGGTGGAGCGACGGTGGTGGCGGCGTACAGCCCGCGGGTACGGCCAGGCACACCGGTCTCGTTTCCGGTGGCCTGGGAAGAACTCGAGCGGATCACGCCGAACGACTTCACCCTGCACACGGCGGTCGGGCTGCTCGCCGACCGTGATCCGTGGGCGGAAGGCATGCCGGCCCCGCAGCGGTTGAGCCCCGACCTGGTCGAGGAAGGTCACGCCATCCCGATCGCCAGGGTGCAGGCAATGCACGAGGGCAAGCGGCGCGCTCGCGCACGCCGCGGCTGACGACGCCCGGCCGCACGGCGCGCGACTATCAGCGGCCGGCGGTGTCGCCCGCCGGTCGGTGATATCTGGTCTTCGGTTGGGTGTCGGCTAGCCGAGGGGTTCCGTGTGGGGTGCGGTGAGGCGTCGCGGCTCGCGTGCCGGGTCGAGCCACGCGGGCGGCAGGCACTCGGGCCCGCCGCCGGCGGCCATGCGGACCTCCCACCCGGCATGATGCACCAGCCGGTGACAAGCGGAACACAGCAGACACAAGTTGTCCACATCGGACGATCCATCGTGCTCCCAGGGCACCATGTGGTGAGCCTGGCACCATCGCACCGTGCGGCTGCACATGACGCAGCCGCCATCCCGTGCGGCCAGTGCTCGGCGCTGCGCCCTCGTGGCGGTGCGGGTTTCTCGGCCGAGGTCGAGGATTTCGCTGTTCGAGCCGAGCACGGCGGGCACGATGCGCGCGTCGCACGCGAGTCGACGCGCCTGCTCAGCGGTGACAGGGCATTCCCAGTTCAGGGTGGGAGTGTCGGCGAACAAGTCAGGGGCCGTGGGTACGCTACCGCTGGTGGTGTTTCGTCGGAGGAGTTGGTTGAGGCTCATCGACACGGTGACCACCGGAGTCTCGCCCGCCTCGGTGGGACGTTCGGTGGCGCGCTGGGTGTACTCCAGCAACTCGGCGAAGGCATCACCCTGCCGCTGACCGGCGGTCCGCTGATCCGGCAGCCCGTCAACCCGGGGGCGTGGCTTGGACAACGCCGACAGCAGCGTCTCAAGCAACTGCCCGCTCTCACTGTCCAGAGTGGCCTTCAGTTTAAGCTTGTTGTCGCGGTTCCACGACCACACCAACTCCCGCTCCGGCTCGGCCAACTCCTCGTCGCGGGGTTCGGCGCCGTCGGGATCGAGCCGGGCCAGCAGGTGCCTGCCCGCGCGACGCAGCACCATCGGTGTCGCCTGCTGGGCGAGATCGACCAGGATCTTCTCGTAGCCGGCCCGCTCGGCGGCATCGATGTCGGCAGGTACCGCGTTCATCACCTCGGCGATGGCATCCACCTGCCCCGGATTCAACACACCCTCGCCAGCAGCCTGCGCGGTCAACGGCGCAACAGCGGCGTGCTCGCTCGCGCCCTCGCGCGTGGGGTGCAGCAGCTCCGCACGTGTCGAACGCTTCTTGGCTTCGGTGGTGCTCACTCGCAGCAGGTCCCGCTGCAACGCCACCAGCGAGGGGTATCCGTAGGTGGCGAACACACCACGCGACGACATCTCGGCCAACACCGCGGCAGTCACGGCCTCGGCGCGGTTCCGCAGCTCTCCGGCCATGCGTAGCGCGGCGGTGAGCTCCTCATCAGAGGACTGCCACCAGCCACCGGAGCCGGGCATCGGAAGCAGGACGTCTGTGCTGGTCATGCCTCGATTCTAGCCGAAAACCGAACGTACATTCGAGACCGAAGTGTAGAACTTCCGCTGCACTTCCGTCGAACCTCCGGGCGCCTGACTACGGCGTCATGGCGTTCAGAACGGGCACCAGCTGCTCTTCCTCGTAGTCCACGTGGGCTTCGAGATCCGCGATCAGCCGATCGACGTCGGCGAGCAGCACCATCGGATCGGGGTCGTCCGCCCTGACCAGGTCCCGCAGCTCAGACAGCAGCCGGTCGACCGGCGACAATCAGCGCGAACGATGGCGGGCGTCCCATCGCGCCACGCGGTAACGTCGGGCCAATGACGAGTGCGGATCTGCTCACCGATGCGTTCAGCAGAATCAAGGGGGTCGTGCATCACGCCGTCGACGGCCTCAGCTCGGACGAGCTCGCGTACCGGGTTGACGACGAGGCGAACTCGATCGCCTGGCTGGTCTGGCACCTCACCCGAATCCAGGACGACCATGTCTCCGACCTCGCTGGGGCCGCGCAGGTATGGACGGCTAACGGCTGGGCGGAGCGATTCGACCTGCCCTTCGACGCAGCGGAGACCGGCTACGGCCATAGTGCCGACGACGTCGCCGCAGTGCGGGTCGAGTCGGCAGATCTGCTGTCCGGTTATCACGATGCCGTCTACGAGCAGACGATCGCCTACGTCGGCGCGCTCGTCGACGACGACCTGACGCGGATCGTCGACAGCTCCTGGGACCCGCCCGTGTCGCTCGGCGTGCGGCTGGTCAGCGTCATCGCCGACGATCTGCAGCACGCCGGGCAGGCGGCGTTCGTCCGTGGCATCCTCGAACGCCGCTCGAGCGCCAGGTGACCGTGGCCGCACCACAGCCCAAGGTCGCGGTGATCGCGCTGGGCGGCACGATCGCGATGACCCGGTCCAGTTTGGACACCGGTGTGTCGCCGAGCCTGACCGCGGACGACCTGCTCGCGTCGGTTCCCGGCCTTGCGGAGCTCGACCTCGGCATCGCGGCACGGACCTTCCGGACGTTGCCCGGGGCGTCGTTGGGTTTCGACGACCTGTATGAGCTCGCCGCGCTCATCGAGAGCCTCGCAGCGGACGGCGTGGCCGGGGTGGTCGTCACGCAGGGCACCGACACCCTGGAGGAGACCGCGTTCTTCCTCGACATCACAGTCGCGGCCGAGATCCCGGTGGTGATCACCGGCGCCATGCGCAACCCCACGCTCGCCGGAGCCGACGGGCCGGCGAACGTGCTCGCCGCGATCGCCGTGGCCGCCAGCGTGGCGGCCCGCAAGCTCGGATGCGTTGTCGTGATGTCCGACGAGATCCACGCGGCGCGCTACGTCAGGAAGGTCCACAGCACCAGCACTGCGGCCTTCGCCACCCCCAACGCCGGACCGATCGGACTCGTCGCCGAGAACCGCCCGCGGCTGCTGCTACGGCCGCCCGCGCGCCTGGTGCTGCCGATGGCGTCCGGGTCGTCGCCGACGGTGCCTGTCGTGCCCGCGTCTCTCGGCGACGACTTCGCGGTGCTGCGGCCTCGGCGGGACGACATCGACGGGCTGGTCGTTGCCGCGTTCGGCGTCGGTCATGTGCCAGCGTCCGCCGTCGATCTGCTCGCCGACTACGCCGCTGGCGTCCCGGTCGTCCTCGCGACCCGGACCGGTGCCGGCGTCGTCCACCGCGCGAGCTACGGGTTCGCAGGCTCGGAGTCGGACCTGCAAGACCGTGGGTTGATCAACGCCGGGATTCTCGACGCCTACAAGGCGCGGGTCTTGCTCATCCGGCTGCTGTCCATCGGGGCGGATCGGGCGGAGATCGCCCGGACCTTCGACGGGCTCGGGTAGCGCTGGAGCACTCCAGGGGCATCGCGACCCGGGGTGCGGTGACGACTGATCCGTTACACAGCGGGACGACGTTCTCGCAGCACTTGAGTTCGGCGCGCTGACTGCCGGACAACGCCGAGTCGTCCCCCTTGACGCAGCGTGAAGTTCCTGATCGACGCTCAACTACCAGCTCGTCTTGCGCACATGCTGGGCAGACTCGGTTGATCATCCACGCCGATCGCGACGACAAACGCGACAGCTAGCCCCTCCACCCGCCCAGTGCCATCTCGCGCCCGAGATGTCCGGTCCCGTTGGCGCTGGGCGGGTGGAGGCGGGGTGTTTACCCAGCGAACTCGAGCGCACCCCCGACGACCGGCAGCGACAGCTGGCTCGCCTGCATGTCCCAGCGGAAGGTGTAGTCCCTGCCCTGGTGGATCGGGACGCTGACGTGATCGGCGAAGCGGTTCTGCACGTCCATCCAGCCCCGCGTGACCATCACCGGTTCGCGGTCGCTGCCCGCAGGCCCGCAGTCGACGAGTACGGCGGTCAGGTTCGCGGCATAGCGGTTGTCCACGGACGCGCGCAGCGACACGGTCGGTGTCCCGCTCAGGTGGACGTCGTCCGAGAGCGGCGGCGAGACGTAGGCGAGCCAGTACGGGTTGGCGGTGTCGGGGTCGGGCAGCAGCTCGGTGTCGGTGTCAAGCTCGCGCCCTCGGTCGACGAAGGTCTGCTTCGGCGTCGGGGCGTCGGTGTCGCGCTTCGTGGTCAGGCCTTTCTCTGCCCGCTTCTCGCCCTGGGTGAAGATCGCAAGGACATCGGTGTCCTCACCCTGGTAGGCGTTCTCCCCCACGCCGGACGTGTTCGAGTGCGGCGCGCGGACCAGGCCGTTGGCGCGGTAGTAGTCGTACCAGTTCGAGATCGCCGCGACCGGCACCATGGTGCGCAGCCCCTCGACGCCGGTGGTGGCGACCATGTTCGGCAGCTTGCCATTGTACGAGGCGCCGAGCATGCCGACGTCGCCGGTCGTCCAATCCGCGTCGACCGGCTCGCCGTCCGAGGTCCATGCCTTCGCCCTGCCGTTGAGCCAGTCGATGATCGCCTTCGTGCCCAACGTCTCGTTCCTGTCGCCGATGGTCGGGCAGCCATCGGAGAACCCGGTGCCTATTCTCTCGCCGAGCACGACGGCGTAGCCGCGCGGCACTCAGTAGTCGTCGAGCGATCCCGGCAGGTCCACTACCGACTTCGGCTCGGACTGCGCCGACTGGGTCTCCGCGCCGCTGTATCCGGGCCGGATGCTCTCCTGCGGCAGCTCGCCGCGACAGCTTGAGCCGCACCCTGTCGCGTTCGCCGTTCCCGTCGCTGTCCACAGTGGTCTCGACGAAGACCGTCTCCTCGATCGCTTCATCCAGCGAGAACTGCGGCTGGCTCACGTCGTTCTCGATCTCAAGCCACGGCGGCGGCTCCGGTGACGGACCCGCTGCAGGTTAGCGGCAGCGCTGGGTGGGGCACGCCCGACTTTCGTCGCAAACGTCAGGTTCCCGCCAGCGGCAACCGAACTTGCGCCGTGTACGTCGACCCGTGGCGGTCCCGAACGCTGCTCATCAGCACGACCTCCGTCGCGCGCCACTGCGGACTCCGGAAGTCGGCCAGCGCCGCCGCGATGCGGCGCGCGGGGCGCTGCGCCTGGCGGCGCTTCCACCGGGCCAGCGTGAGATGCGGGTGGAACGGCTTCTCGTCGGCGGGGTCCCGGAGCACCCCGGCCAGCTCCCCCAAGGCATCGACGTCGCCCTGGATGCCAGCCCACAGCACCCCGGAGAAGGTCCCGGCGCCCGCGAGCCGGAGTCGCAGCGGCGGATGTCGGCGCGCATGCTCCGCAACGAACCGTGTCCGCTCCGCCAGGTCGGCCTCACCGTAGAACGCCAGGGTCAGGTGCCACAGCGGACGCCCGGACCAGCGCAGCAACGACCCGGGAGACCGCACGTCGATGCGGTCGAGTTCGACGTCAAGCGCGCCGAGCACCTCAGCCGGCGGCACGATCGCAGCGAACAGGCGCATCAGGGCGTGCTCTTACCCGCCCTACGGAGGAGATCGGCGATGGCGGGGAAGTCGTCGTCCAGCCGGGACGCGGCGTCGACCAGGTTCTCGTTCTCCGCGACGTCGCGCAGCGCGGCCAGCAGCGTCTGCTCGTCCACGCCGGGGTGTACCGGCACCGTGTCCCTACCGACCGTAGGGGTGGATTCCTTGACGTCCTGCATCGCGGCGTCGATCGCCTCCTGGTCTCCCGAAGCGACGCCCGGCGTGAGGATCTTGCGCTCCAACATGATCAGCCGAGCGAGCACGGCGGGGTTACCGATCTTCGCGCGACGTCCGCTCATCACCTGGCTGAGCATCGGCGCGCTGATCCCGAGCACATCGGCGAGGAAGGCCTGCGAGACGTCGAACGCGACCACGAGCCTGCGCACCCGATCGCCGAGCGGCTCGCCGTACCACTGACGCTGCAGCTCGATGTTCTTCTGGATGCTGTTGTTGTCTTCCACGCCTGCACTCCCCTATTCGGCCGCGACGACATACCCAGATATTGCATCTTGCCGCATCAACTCGTTCCTCGGGCGGAAACGGCTCACCCTTTCGCACTCGCACTCACGCGGATCCGAGGATCTCTCGCGTCTGCTGGACGTCGTCGCCGATCTGGTCGACCAGCTCGTCCACCGAGGAGTACCGCACCATGTCACGCAACCGGGCGACGAAGTCGAGCGAGGCGTGCTGGCCGTAGAAGTCCTCGTCGACGTCGAGCACAAACGCCTCAACGCTGCGTTCTCTCCCCGAGAACGTCGGGTTGCTGCCGACAGACACGGCGGCCTTCAGCCGCTCACCGCGACGCCCCGAGCTGCCGAACCAGCAGCTGTACACCCCGTCGGCAGGCACTGCGGCGTAGCGCGGTATCGACAGGTTCGCCGTCGGATACCCGAGGTCCTGACCGCGCCCGTCGCCGCGCACGATGATGCCCTCCAGCCGGTGCGGCCTGCCGAGGGCCGCTGCGGCGGCATCGACGTCGCCGGCGTCGATGCAGGACCGCACGTACGTCGAGGAGTACGTGATCTCCCCTTCCACCGTCTGGCCAGCGGCGTGCCCGCCCTTGACCGACGCCCCCTGCAGCTCGGCGCCGTGCACGACGTAGCCGAACCGGGTGCCGAGCTCGCGAAGCAGCGCGACGTCGCCCGCCGCCTTCGCGCCGAAGGTGAAGTTCTCCCCGACAAGCACCACGGCTGCGTGCAGCTTGTCGACCAGGATCTCGTGCACGAACTCGTGCGCGGTGACCTTGGACAGTTCCAGCGTGAACGGCAGCACGGCGAAGACGTCGACGCCGAGCTCCTCGATCAGCTCGGCCTTGCGACGCAGCGTGGTGAGCTGCGCGGGGTGGCTCCCCGGCCGGAGTACCTCGGAGGGGTGCGGGTCGAACGTGAGCACCACGCTTGGCAGCCCCCGCTCGCGAGCGACCTCGACGGTGCGGCGGATCAGCTCCTGATGTCCGCGATGCACGCCGTCGAACACGCCGATCGTCACGACACAGCGGCCCCAGTTTCCGGGCAGGTCTCCCAATCCACGCCAACGCAGCACACGCAGAGGGTAACCGCTCGGCCTGCGGGAACGCCGCCCGGCTCAGGCGGGCGCGAGCACGACGAGGTACTTCGCGTGGCTGCCCTGGTCGGTGGCGATCGCGAGCGCGTGGCCGTCGGCGTCGACGATGCCGTAGGTGTCCTGGATGCCAGCGGCGGGTGTGCGCTGGCCGTAGCTCACGGCACGCGCGGTGGCGGCGTCCACCGTGTGGGTGGCGAAGGCGGTGGTCACGGCCTCGTCGAGGGTGAGCGACAGGCTCGGGTCCTGCTCCAGTTGCTCCAGCGTGCGGGCAGTGGCCAGCCCGAACGGGCCGACCTCGGTGCGTCGCAGCGCGGTCAGATGCCCGCCGACGCCGAGCGCGACGCCGAGGTCACGGGCGAGCGCGCGCACGTAGGTGCCGGACGAGCAGTCGACAAGCGCGTCGATCTCCAGCCGTGGCTCGGTTCGCAGGGCGAGCCGGTCGAACCGGTGCACCGTGACCGGCCTGGCGTCCAGCTCCACCCGCTCCCCAGCGCGCACCCGGGCGTAGGCGCGCTCGCCGTTGACCTTCACGGCGCTGACCGCGCTGGGGACCTGCTGGATTTCGCCGGTCAGCTCGCCGATCGCCTTGTCGATGTCGGCGTCGGTGATCGCGCTGAGCGTGTCCGGCTCCGTTTTGGCGAGGACGTCGCCGTCGGCGTCGTCGGTGGTGGTCGACGCGCCAAGGGCGATGGTGGTGAGGTAGCTCTTGCGGTCTAGCGCGAGGTGTCCGAGCAGCTTCGTCGCGCGCTCGACGCCGATCACCAGCACGCCGGTGGCCATCGGGTCGAGCGTGCCAGCGTGGCCGATCTTGCGGGTGCCCATGATCCGGCGCATTCGCCCGACGACGTCGTGCGACGTCATCCCGTCCGGTTTGTCGACGATCACCAGGCCGGGCGGCGGGGCGGGCTTGCTGCTGCGCTGCTTGCGTGACACGCCGTGCAGCGTAACGGGCGCTAGGAAGCTTGGGTTCCTGAAGTTGATTTGGTGAGTCAAGTCTTACGCGGTGAGTCGGGTTTGCCGTGCGGCGTCGTGGACGGCTGTGTCGAATCGGTCGAGGTGCTGGCGTAGCGGGGTTGGTACTGCGGCCGGATCGAGGAGTGTGTTGAGCGGCCAGGCCGGGTCTGACCAGCCGGGCGTGCACGCGGGTGAGGAAGATCGCCACCCGCAGGCCGTGGTCGGTGACCCGGTAGCGGTGGCTGTGGGGGATGCGCTCGATCAGGCCGTGTAGACGTAGTCGGCG
>WHUD01000128.1:13365-13698 GCA_009377385.1 Actinophytocola sp. | reverse complement strand
AGGACGGCCCCATGCTTCCCGGCATGACCGCGCTCGCCGGCGACCTGGCAGCGCGCGGCGCGACGACGATCGGCATCGGAGGTGACGCCCGCTTCGAATCGGCGTGCGATCTCGCCGTCGGTGGCCCGGACTTGCCGGAGCTGCTGGCGCCGTTGGGGCTGATCGTGCCTGCCCAGCTCATCGTCGAAGCGGTCGCAAGGCGACTCGGCCTCGACCCCGACGCTCCCCGTGGCCTTTCCAAGATCACCCAGACCGACGCCAACACCGTAGGAGGTGCCAAATGAACAAGGCAGAGCAGATCGTCAAGGGTCTCGGCGGCATCGGCAACATCAT
>WHUD01000128.1:287-13355 GCA_009377385.1 Actinophytocola sp. | reverse complement strand
CATCGAGATCGAGCCGTGCATAACCCGGTTGCGCGCGGAGGTTTCCGATGCCGCGCTGGTCGATGAGGCGGTCCTGAAGGCGGCGGGGTCGCACGGCGTGATCCGCTCGGGCGTCGTGGTGCAGGTCGTCGTCGGGCCTGAGGCCGACACGCTGGCCAGCGACATCGAGGACATGCTGTGACACTGCGAATCGTCGCCCCCGTCTCCGGCCGCGTGCTACCACTCTCCGAGGTGCCCGATCCGGTGTTCTCGGCCGCGCTCGTCGGTCCCGGTGCCGCGATCGACCCGCCGCGCGGCACCGTCGAGGCTGTCGCGCCGATCACCGGGACGGTGGTCAAGCTGCACCCGCATGCCTATGTGGTGGCGAGCGCGGACGGGGCAGCGGTGCTGGTCCATCTCGGCATCGACACCGTGCAGCTGGGAGGCGAGGGCTTCACGCTGCACGTCCGCGACGGTGAGGCGGTCACCGCGGGCCAGCCAATGGTCAGCTTCGACGCATCGGTCATCGAGGCAGGTGGCCGGTCACCGATGTGCCCGATCATCGCGCTTGACGCCACCGCCGACCAGCTCGACGACGTTCGCGATTCGGGTTATATCGGTGGCAACGAAGCGCTGTTCACCTTGGCTCGCTGACGCGGACCGCTGTCGCGCCGTGGTGTCGTCCTCGGCGTTGCGATCGCAGTGTCGGGTCATGAGCGGACTCAGCGGCCAGTCGAGCGTGTAGCGAGTACCGCCCTACCGCGCCCGCAGGGCGAGAAAAAAGTCCACCCGATGCTCCAGCGTCGCCAGCGACCGGCCGGTCAGCTCCTCGATGCGCTTGATGCGGTACCGCAGCGTGTTGACGTGCACGTGGAGCCGTTCCGCGCAGGCCGTCCACGATCCGGATGCGGCGAGGAACGCCTCAAGCGTGGCGATCAAGTCCGAACCGTGCCGCTCGTCGTAGGCGAGCACCGGCCCGAGCACCCGGGTGAGAAACGTCCGCCGGACGTCGTCGGGCACCGTCGCCAGCAACAGCGCATGGGAGTCGATCTCGTCGGTCGCCAGCACGGCGACCGTGCCACCACGCAGTTCGGCCAACGTCCGCGCCTGCCGTGCCTCGCTGAGTGCGGCGCTTAACCCACCAGGCCCCGATGTCGGCAGGCTCACGCCGAGCAGCAACCGTCCGTCCGACATGGCGGGTGCGAGCGCGATCGCCTGCGCGCGAAGCACATCCGGCACGTCCTCCGAGCGAAGCGGCAACAGTGCCACCGCCTCGTCGTCGACGGCGGAGACCAATGTTCGCCCGTCCTGCACGACTGTCGCGAGCACCTCGTCGAGAATCCGGCACGCGAGCTGCCCGTCGGCGACCGGATGCAGCGAGGCCGACACCGCGACGTAGGGGTGGTCAGCCAGCCCGAACTCGGCGAGCCTGCCCGCGATCTCCTCCCGCGTCGATCGGCCCGACAGCACCAGCCGGAACAGTTGCTCGGCCACGACGCGATCCGCCCTGCGAGATTCCTCGATCCGCTCCCGCTCCAGCGCCAGCAACGACGCCAGCTCCGTCACCGACTCGTGCCGCACGCGCGGCCACTCCCGGAAGTCGCCCTCGCACGCGAGAAACCACGCGGTGGCGCGGTGCTCGCTGCGTACGTCGACCGGGAACAGGGAGTACGTCTCCCGCGCGGAGCGCACGTCGGACGGCGGCCCATCGACCGTAACGACGTCAGGCAGGCTTCCCGCCGCGAGGAACCGCTCGGCGAGCGCCGCGCCAGCCGACTCGGCTGAGGACACCGGCGATCGCCCCGTCGCGGTGCGGAGCATGCACCGGACGTCGGAGCCTTCCGACCAGAGTCGCAGCACGGTATCCAGCCCGGCACCCTCGGCGACGGCGGCCAGCAATTTGCGCCTTCGGTCGAGCTGTTCGGCCAGGTCGCCTTGGCGTTCGATGGTCAGCAGGTGGATCACGCGGTCGGTGATCGTCGCGAACGACACGTCGACGGGCACTTCGAGCAGCGGAATGCCCCGCGCGACGCACGCGGCGACCAGGTCGGGCGGCACGGTGCCGTACGCCGCGTCGCCCGCCGCGATGCACGCGACGTGCCGCGCCGCCGTCACGGACATGAACTCGGCGGAGTCGGCGGGACTGCGTCGCCACATCATCCCGGTGAGCACGAGTTCCCCGCCATTGAGATAACGCCCGGGGTCCATCAGGTCGGTCGTGTAGACCCACCGGATTGGGCGATCCATGCCCACCTCACCGGTGAGCGGCACCAGGTGCAGGTCGCTCATCTCGACGAGGTCCCTGACGCGCATGCCGTACCCGCCTTTCCGCGCCCACAACAGGCGCTTCTTGGAGGATCCTACAACGCGAAGGACGTCGTAGGCCCGGTCTTTCATGCCTCCTGCCACTGGCTGCACAGGGGCCAACGTTGGTGTACTTCTTGGTATGGCGCAGCTCACAACCGACCGCGACGACCAGTCGCTGACCTGGCTCAACAACGCCGACCCCGATGCGGCACGGGACGCCGTGCTCCGCTGCTGCTCCGCCCCGTCGTGGGTGGACGCGGTGACCGCGAACCGGCCGTACCGATCTTTGGATGATCTGCTGAACACCTCGGACAACGCTGTGAAGGAGCTCACCGAGGACGACATCGAGCAGGCCATCGCGGGTCACCCCCGCATCGGGGACAACGGAGGCGGGCGCTGGTCGAAACAGGAGCAGTCCGGCACTGACGGCGCGTCCGACGACACGCGCGCCGAGCTGGCCAAGGGCAACGCCGCCTACGAGGAGCGGTTCGGCCGCGTGTTCCTGATCTGCGCCACCGGGCTATCCGCCGAGCAGATGCTCGGCCAGTTGCGTGAACGGCTCGGCAGCGACCCCGACGCGGAACGCGCCGTCGTGCGTGAGGAACTCCGCAAGATCAACCGGCTCCGACTGGAAAAACTGGTGCGCTCATGAGCCTGTCCACCCATGTCCTCGACAGCGCGCGGGGCCGTCCCGCCGCCGGGGTGCCGGTCCGCATGGAGACCCGCAAGCAGGACGGCTGGGTGCCGGTCGCCGAGGCGACCACCGACGACGACGGCAGGGTCCGCGAGTTCGTCCCCGACGGACCACCTGAAGGCGTTCACCGGCTGGTGTTCGACACCGAGACGTACTTCGCCGGGACGCGCGCCTTCTACCCCGAGGTCGTCGTGACCTTCCAGATCACAGACCCGTCCGAGCACTACCACGTACCGCTGCTGCTCAGCCCGTTCGCCTACTCCACCTACCGAGGGAGCTGACCGATGACCATCCAGCTTGGCCCGAACCAGTACGGCAAGGCCGAGACCCGACTGGTGCACGTCACCCGGGGCGCCGAGGCGCACGAGATCGTCGACCTCAACGTCTCGACGGCGCTGTCCGGCGACCTCGCCGACACCCACATCACCGGCGACAACGCCAAGGTGCTTCCCACCGACACGCAGAAGAACACCGTGCTGGCCTTCGCCAAGGAGCACGGCGTCGGCGAGATCGAGGACTTCGGGCTCAAGCTCGCCCGGCACTTCGTGTCCACGCAAGAACCGATCCACCGCGCCCGCGTCACCATCGAGCAGTACGGCTGGGAGCGCATCGACGTCGGCGACACCCCAGCGCCGCACTCGTTCCAGCGCACCGGCCGCGAGGTCAGGACCGCGATGGTGACTGTCGACAGCACCGACAGCGCCGCCAACACCGACGGCGAGCGCGCGTGGGTGGTCTCCGGGCTCAAGGACCTGGTCGTGCTGAACACCACCGACTCGGAGTTCTGGGGCTACCCCAAGGACCGCTACACCACGCTGCCTGAGACCCACGACCGCATCCTGGCCACGGCCGTCAACGCCCAGTGGCGGCACGTCGACACCGACAGCGACTGGGGCAAGTCGTACGACGCCGTGCGCAGGCATCTGACCGAGGCGTTCGCGACCACCTACAGCCTGTCGCTGCAGCAGACGCTCTACGCGATGGGCCAGCGGGTGCTTGAGCACTGCCCCGAGATCGCCGAGGTGCGACTGTCGCTGCCGAACAAGCACCACTTCGTCGTGGACATGGCGCCGTTCGGCCTGTCCAACGACAACGAGGTGTTCTTCGCCGCCGACCGCCCCTACGGCCTGATCGAGGGCACGATCGTGCAGGACACCGCCCCCGAGCCCGGGCTGGCGTGGTGAGGGCGATGGAGTTCCTGCGACCCGCCACCTGGGACGAGGCGCTCGCCGCCAAGGCCGAGCACCCGGACGCGCTGCCGATCGCCGGCGGCACCGACGTGATGGTCGAGATCAACTTCGATGCCACCCGCCCGGACGTCTTGCTCGACCTGACCCGCATCGACGAGTTGGCCGACTGGTCGCCCGACGGCGAGCGGCTCCGCATCGGCGCGGGCGTGACCTATAGCAGGCTCATTGCCGACCTGGCCGACCGGCTGCCCGGCCTGGCGATGGCGTCGCGCACCGTCGGCTCGCCGCAGATCCGCAACCGGGGCACGATCGCGGGCAACCTCGGCTCGGCGTCACCCGCCGGGGACGCGCATCCGCCGCTGCTCGCGGACGACGCCGTGGTCGAGGCGCACTCGACGCGCGGCGTGCGGCACATCCCGATCACCGAGTTCTACACCGGCGTCAAGCGCAACGCGCTTGCCAAAGACGAGCTGATCGCGGCAGTGCTGACGCCACCAGCCGACGGCCCGCAGCAGTTCGCCAAGATCGGCACCCGCAACGCCATGGTCATCTCCGTGACGGCGTTCGGGCTGGCGTTGCACCCCGGCACCGGCACAGTGGGCGCCGCGTTCGGCTCGGCCGCACCAACGCCGCGCCGCGCCACCCACGCCGAGGAGTTCCTGGCCGCCGAGCTGTCCGCAACCGGCCGCTGGGACTCCCGCGCCGAGCTCGATCCCGCCACCGTCACGCGGTTCGGCGCGCTGGTCGCCGAGGCGGCCTCGCCGATCGACGACGTCCGCGGCACCGCCGACTACCGCACGCACGCCCTGTCCGTGATGGCGCGACGGACGCTGGTCTGGGCGTGGACCGACTACCGCAGGAAGCGGGTGAGGACATGCGCGTGAAGTGCACCGTCAACGGCCGGCCCCAGGAGATCGACGACGTCTGGGAGGGCGAGAGCCTGCTCTACGCGCTGCGCGAGCGCATGGGCCTTCCCGGCTCTAAGAACGCCTGTGAGCAGGGCGAATGCGGCTCCTGCACGGTCTACCTCGACGGCACGCCGGTGTGCGCGTGCCTTGTCGCGGCTGGCCAGGCGCAAGACCGCGACGTCGTGACCGTGGAGGGTCTCGCCGACGAGGACGAGCTGCATCCGGTGCAACAGGCGTTCCTGGACGCCGGGGCGGTGCAGTGCGGGTTCTGCACGCCCGGCCTGCTGGTCGCCACGCACGACCTGCTGGAGCGCCAGCCACAGCCGAGCGACCCGGAGATCCGCGAGGCACTGGCGGGCAACCTGTGCCGCTGCACCGGCTACGAGAAGATCCTGGACGCCGTCCGGCAGGCAGCAACCGCGAAGGCGGAGCAGTGATGGCACGCACCGTGATCGAAGGCTGCGCGGTCGCGACGGTCGACCCGGCAGGCACCGAGTACACCGACGGACACGTCGTCGTCGAGGACGGCCGGATCACTGCTGTCGGGCCAGGCAGCGCGCCGGACACGCAGGGGGCCGAACGCGCCAATCACATTGATGGCTCCGGCTGCCTCGTCACGCCCGGTCTAGTCAACACCCACCATCACCTGTACCAGTGGGCCAGCAGGGGGCTGGCGCAGGACGAGACGCTGTTCGGCTGGCTGACCGCGCTATACCCGGTGTGGGCGGGGATCGACGCCGACATCACGTCCGCCGCGGCCGGAGCGGCGCTGGGCTGGCTGGCGAAGTCCGGCTGCACGACGTCCACCGACCACCACTACGTCTTCCCCCACACCGCCGGTGATCTGCTGGCCGCCGAGATCGAGGCGGCGCGGCGGATCGGCGTCCGGTTCCACCCGTGCCGAGGCTCGATGGACCTCGGGAAGTCGGCGGGCGGGCTGCCTCCGGACGACGTCGTCGAGGACCGCGACAGCATCCTGGCCGCCACCGAGGCCGCCATCGAGACCTGGCACGACCCGTCCCCGGACGCCATGGTGCGGATCGCGGTTGCGCCGTGCTCGCCGTTCTCGGCGTCCGGCGCGCTGATGCGGGAGACCGCCGAGCTGGCGCGGCGCAAAGGCGTCCGGCTGCACACCCACCTCGCCGAGACGCTGGACGAGGAGAACTACGCCAGGGAGAAGTTCGGCCGCTCCCCCGTCGACTACATCGACGACCTCGGCTGGCTCGGCGACGACGTCTGGCTGGCGCACTGCGTACACCTGGACGACGCCGCCGTAAAACGGCTCGGCACCACCGCGACCGGCGTCGCGCACTGCCCGACGTCGAACGCCCGGCTCGGCGCCGGACTCGCCCCCGTCCGGGCGCTCCTGGACGCGGGCTCACCGGTGGGGCTCGGCGTGGACGGCGCGGCCTCCAACGAGCAGAGCTCGCTCGGCGACGAGCTGCGGCAGGCAGCCCTCGTGGCACGACTGCGCGGCGGACCGGCCGCGCTCACCGCACGCGAGGCGCTTGAGCTCGGCACCCTCGGCGGGGCCCGCTGCCTTGGCCGCGAAGCCGACATCGGCTCGCTGGAGCCGGGCAAGCTCGCCGACATCGCGCTGTGGCGCGTCGACGGCCTCGGCCACGCCGGGATCGCCGACCCGGTCGCGGCGCTGGTGCTCGGCCCGCGCCCGCCGCTGGCACGGCTGCTCGTCGGCGGCCGCACCGTCGTCGAGAACGATCATCTGTCCACCATGGACGAATCAGTGCTCGCCCGTGCCGCGCGCACCGCGAGCCGCACGCTGCAGGAGGCTCACCGATGAGCACGCCCACCCGCACCGATCAGAACCTGGGCACCGACATCGCGGGCGGTGTCGGCGAGAGTCCGCTTCGCCCGGACGGCACGCTGAAGGTCAAGGGCGAGTTCGCATACTCGTCCGACCTGTGGCTTACCGGGATGCTGTGGGGCGCGACGCTGCGTAGCCCGCACCCATCAGCCCGCATCCGCGCCATCGACATCACCGAGGCGGTGCGCACCGACGGCGTGTACGCGGTGCTCACCCACGACGACGTACCCGGCGACAACGTCTACGGCCTCGAGCACGCCGACCAGCCGGTGCTCGCCGCCGACGTCATCCGCTACCAGGGTGAGCCGGTCGCGATCGTGGCCGCCGACCACCCGGAGACGGCGCGCCGCGCGGTCGCCAAGATCGTGGTCGACTACGACGTGAGCGAACCGCTCGTCGACCCGGAGCGTGCGGCATTTGACGTCGACGCGCCAGCGCTGCACGCGGGCGGCAACGTCCTACGGCACCTGCCGATCCGCAAGGGCGACCCGGACGCCACCGCCGACGTCGTTGTGCGCGGCGAGTACGAGGTTGGCATGCAGGACCAAGCGTTCCTCGGTCCGGAGTCCGGCCTCGCGGTGCCAGCGGACGACGGCGGCGTCGACCTCTACATCGCGACGCAGTGGCTGCACGTGGACCAAAAGCAGCTCTGCCGCGTGCTCGGCATGCCAGCCAACAAGGTGCGGCTCTCCCTGGCAGGGGTCGGCGGCGCGTTCGGCGCGCGCGAGGACCTGTCGATGCAGGCGCACGCCTGCCTCCTCGCACTGCACACCGGACGTCCGGTGAAGATGATGTACTCCCGCGAGGAGTCGTTCTTCGGCCACGTGCACCGGCACCCCGCCAAGATGCGGTACGAGCACGGCGCCACCCGCGACGGCAAGCTGGTCTACGTCAAGGCGCAGATCATCCTGGACGGCGGCGCGTACGCATCGAGCACGCCTGCGGTCGTCGCCAACGCCGCCACCCTCGGCGTCGGCCCGTACAAGGTGCGCAACGTCGCGATCGACTGCTACGGCGTCTACACCAACAACCCGCCGTGCGGGGCGATGCGCGGATTCGGCGCTGTGCAGGCGGCGTTCGGCTACGAGTCCCAGATGGACAAACTGGCCACCGAGCTCGGCATGGATCCGGTCGAGGTGCGCCGCCGCAACGCGTTGCACGAGGGCGCCACCATGCCGACAGGGCAGGTGGTCGACTCAGCGGCGCCGGTCGCCGAACTGCTGGAGCGGCTCAAGGCGATGCCTCTCCCTTCGGGGCCGGAAGCGTCCGATGCGGACGGTTACGACCTGCGGCTGCTGCCGGGCGGGGTGTCCAACACTACGCACGGCGAAGGCGTGCGGCGCGGCGTCGGCTACGCCATCGGCATCAAGAACGTCTGCTTCTCCGAGGGTTTCGACGACTACTCCACCGCCCGCGTGACGCTCAAGGTCACCGGCGGCGACGCGGTGGCGACCGTGCACACCGCCGCTGCCGAGGTCGGGCAGGGCCTGGTCACGGTGCAGCAGCAGATCACCCGCACCGAGCTTGGCGTGGAGCAGGTCGTGATCCAGCCTGCCGACACCGGCGTCGGCTCCGGCGGGTCGACGTCGGCCTCGCGGCAGACCTACGTCACCGGCGGCGCGGTCAAGGCGGCCTGCGAGCAGGTGCGCGCACGGGTGCTGCGGCAGGCGTCGAAGGTGCTCGACCTGCCCGCCAGCCAGCTCCGGCTGCACGCAGGCAAGATCGTCTCCGCCGACGAGACCGTCGTCGGCGCCGTCGTCGACATCCTCGGCGACGAGACCATCACCGAGACCGTGACCTGGCGGCACCGGCCAACACATCCGCTCGACGACAACGGCCAGGGCAACGCGCACGTGCAGTACGCGTTCGCCGCGCACCGCGCCGTTGTCGACGTCGACGTCGAGCTGGGCCTGGTCCGGGTGGTGCAGCTCGACTGCACCCAGGACGTCGGCAAGGCGATGAACCCGGACGCCGTCGTCGGGCAGATCCACGGCGGCTCTGCGCAGGGCCTCGGCCTCGCCGTCATGGAGGAGATCCAGGTGTCCGGCGGCGTGGTGCGCAACCCGTCGTTCACCGACTACCTCATCCCCACCATTCTCGACATGCCACCCATGCGGGTGGACGTGCTCGAACTCGCCGACCCGAACGCCCCTTACGGGCTGCGCGGCGTCGGCGAACCTCCGACGATCTCTTCGACCCCCGCGATCGTCGCCGCCATCCGACACGCGATGGGCGCTGACCTGACCCGGGTTCCCGTCCAACCGCACCACATCACCGGTACCCCCTAGCGGGGCGTCCAGCGACGTTCCGCGTCATCCTCGCACGCCCGAACTCAGGGAGCGGCCATGTTCCGCAAGACCACAACGAACTCTCCTCAAGCAGAACCGAAACACTCCGCGAAACACCCCGTCGACCAAGTGCTGCCCGTCGGCAAGATGACCATCTACGGCGCCCAGCACCTGCTGACCTTCTACGCGGGCGCCGCCATCGTCCCGCTGCTGGTGGCAGGCGCCCTCGGGATGAGCCAGCAGGACCTCGGGTTCCTGGTCAACGCCAACCTGTTCACCTGCGGCATCGCGACACTGATCCAGGCCATCGGGTTCTGGAAGATCGGCGTGCGGCTGCCCGTCGTGCAGGGCACCACGTTCGTGGCGGTCAGTCCGATGATCGCTATCGGCATGGCAGAGGGCGGCGGTGTGCCCGGCCTGCTTGAGATCTACGGCGCGGTGATCGTCGCGGGCGTCTTCACGTTCGTGATCGCGCCGTTCTTCGCCAAGATCGTCAAGTTCTTCCCGCCGATCGTCACCGGCACCGTGATCACCGGTATCGGGCTGGTGCTGCTGCCGGTCGCCGCGATGGAGGCAGGCGGCGGCGACGCAGAGTCCAAGCAGTTCGGCAGCCTGACCAACCTCGCCCTCGCGGCCACGACGCTGGTGCTGATCCTTGCGCTGTACCGCTTCTTCCGCGGCTTCGTCGCCACCATCGCCGTCCTGATCGGACTCGCGATCGGCACCGGAATCGCCGCGATCGCTGGCAAGGTGGACTTCAGCGGGGTCGGCGAGTCGGCGTGGGTCGGCGTCATCACGCCGTTCCACTTCGGACTGCCGACGTTCGGCGCGGCCGCTATCGCCTCGATGATCATCGTCATGATCATCACCTGCGTCGAGATGACCGGTGACACGCTCGCCGTCGGCGAGATCGTGCGCAAGCCGGTCGGGCCGGACGGCATCGCGCGGGCGATACGCAGCGGTGGCCTGTCCACCACCATCGGCGGGGTGCTGAACTCGTTCCCCTACACCAGCTTCTCCGCCAACTCCGGGCTGATCCGGCTCACCAGGGTGCGTAGCCGCTTCGTGGTGGCCACCGCAGGGGTCATGATGATGATCGTCGGATTGGTGCCCAAGACCGGCGCGATCGTCGCCACCATCCCCGAGCCGGTGCTCGGCGGCGCGAGCCTGGTGCTGTTCGGCGTCGTCGCCGTGGTCGGCATCCAGATCCTGCGGCGCGCCGACCTCACCAACGAGCGCAACGTCGTGATCCTGGCGACCAGCCTCGGCTTCGCGCTGATCCCGGTCGGGTTCCCGACCTTCTACTCGTTCCTGCCGCAGGCGCTGCAGATGATCTTCGTGAGCGGCATCACCATGTGCGCGCTGTCGGCGATCCTGCTCAACCTGGTGTTCAACGAGATCGGCGGCAAGCGCAAGGCGGCCAACGCCACCGCCCCTCCCGAGCCGGTCGACGTCGATACCGTCAACGCGATGAGCGACGAGGAGTTCGCCGAACGGATCGGCTCGGTGTTCCAAGGCGGCGAGTGGATCGCACGGAACGCGGCAGAGCGCAGGCCGTTCGACGGCGTCTACGCGCTGCGGCGGGCACTGCACACCACCCTGTTCGAAGCCGATGAGCAGCGGCAGCTCGATCTGATCCGCAGCTACCCCAACCTGGCGGGCGCGGCACTCGCCGAGCACCGGCTCGGTCGGGAGTCGCTGCACGACCAGTGCACGGCAGGCCTGCACGAGCTGCCGCCCGACGAGACCGAGCGACTCACCGAGATCAACGACGCCTACCGGGAGACCTTCGGGTTCCCGCTGGTGATCTGCGTGCGGGGGCTGTCGGCGAGCGAGGTGGTCGACATCGCCGAGTCGCGACTGCACAACCCGCCCGAGCAGGAGCGGGCGACCGCCGTGGTGGAGATCGCCAAGATCGCCAACGCCAGGCTCAGCGACATCGTGCACGACCGCGAACCCGAGCCAGCCAAGGCGACCAAGGCGACGGTCGACGGCTGACTCAACCCAACCAACCCGTGTGCCCTGCCCGGCCGCAGCGGCCAGGCAGGGCAACGCACGGTGACAAGGATGAGAAGGAACTGACATGACCCACTCCGAGATCGCACCAGCCACCGATACCGAGTCCGGCTGGCTGGCGCTGGCCGTGCGGCTGGCGCGGGAGAACGTCGCCGCTGGCGGCGGGCCGTTCGGCGCGCTCGTCGTGCGCGACGGGCAGCTGGTGTCGACCGGCACCAACCGGGTCACGCTGGACAGCGACCCGACGGCGCACGCCGAGGTGGTTGCCATCCGGGGCGCCTGCCGCAAGCTGGGCACGTTCGACCTGACCGGCTGCGAGCTTGTCAGCTCCTGCGAGCCGTGCCCGCTGTGCGTGTCGGCCGCGCTGTGGTCACGCCTCGACCGGGTGGTCTACACCGCGGACCGTTACGACGCGGCCAAGGCAGGCTTCGATGACCTGGCGTTCTACGACCTGTTCGAGCAACCGCGCACGGACTGGCCGATGCCGGTCCGCGCGGTGGCGCTGACGGACAGCAGCGCGCCGTTCGATGCCTGGCTGGCCAACACCGAGCGGGTGGCGTACTAGGGGGACGGCGTACGAGTACAACGCCCGCTCAGCGACAGACCCCGTGTCCATGACGTCATGGGCACGGGGCCTGTCCGTGTCAGAACTCAGAACCCCGGGCCTAGCCCTCCTTAATGGACGACATGAAGTCCGGGTTGTCCTTCAACCACTCTTCGACGGACGCCTCGTTCTTCTTGCCGTTGTTCTTGTTGAACATGATCTCTTCCAACGAGCTGAGCTGCTCGTCGGTCATCTTGAAGTTCTTGAGCCACTTCGTCGCGGTCGGGAACTCCTCGCTGAAACCTTGCTTACCGAATGCGTGGATCTCCTCGGGGGCGCCGAGAGCGTCCTTCGGGTCCTCAAGGTCGCGGATCGGGAACGCCGAGTAGGCCCAGTGCGGGCGCCACAGGGTCACCACGATGTTCTCGCCCTTGTCGACAGCGGACTTCAGCTCGGCCAGCATCGCCGGAGTCGACGACGTGACCAGCTTCATGTTGCTCAGACCGTACTGCGGCATCACGTCTTCCTTCGTGATCTGCGTCAGTCCGGCACCAGGCTCGATGCCGACGATCTGGTTCTTGAACTTGTCCGCGTTCGCCTTCAGTTCAGCGAGCGACTTGATCGGCGCGTCCTTGTTCACCGCGATGGTCAGTGGCGCGTTGTCGAACCAGGTGACAATGTCTTCCAACTTGTCGCCGTACTGCTTCCAGTAGTCCTTGTGCGTCGCTGGCAGCCAGGCGTCGAACGAGATGTCGAACTGCCCCCTGGAGACACCCGCGAAAACCGGACCGGCCTCGGCGGTCTGGTAGCTGACCTCGGCACCGGCCTCCTCGAAGATGTGTCCCCACAGGTACGAGGCGGCGATGCCCTCCTCCCAGCCGCTGAACACGCCGATGGTGATCTCCTTGTCGGCCATCTCGCCGCCATCACCACCGCCGGCGCCACCGTCGCCACCACAGGCGGTGAGCGCCAACGATGCCGTCGCGAAGCAGGCGATGAGCTGGGATATACGTGTTCGCTTGCCGATCTTCATGTCTCCTCCTTGGTCGTACTCGCCCGGGCCAATGAACGCCCGTTGGAACGGGTTATGAGGGCGCGCCACCGTGACCTGGCCGGGCCACCTGGCGTGCCCGACCGCGTCCCGAGCGCAGCGGTCACCCTGTCCAGGTAGATCGCGAGGACCACAACGGACAGGCCGGCCTCGACACCGAGGCCAATCTCGACGCGAGAGATAGCGGACAACACTTCCTGGCCGAGACCAGGGGCACCGACGAACCCGGCGAGCACGACCATCGACAGCGACAGCATGATGACCTG
>WHUD01000128.1:0-277 GCA_009377385.1 Actinophytocola sp. | reverse complement strand
GAAGACGATCGTGGCGAGGATGCCGGGCACGGCCCCGACACCGAAGAGGAAGATCCCCGGGATCAGGTAGACCAGCGGCGGCATGGTCTGCATGAAGTCGAGTATCGGCCGTACGATGCTGCTGACCGCCGCGGAGCGTGCCGCCAGGATGCCGATGGGGATAGCGAGCACCGTCGCGGCGATCACCGCGGAGACGACGAGCGCCAAGGTCTGCATCGCGGTCGACCACTGGTCGAGCAGCTGGATCAGCAGCAGTGCCGCGGCGCCGCCGATGCCG
>WHUD01000127.1 GCA_009377385.1 Actinophytocola sp. | reverse complement strand
CGGTGTCGCCCCGGAACGTGCGGGCGGACTTCTCGCGGTCGCGGTAGTACTCCCGCGCGATCGTCGGCCCGCTGATCTCCAGCACCCCGACCTCGCCGGTGGGCACCTCGTTCCCGTCGTCGTCGACGATCCGGGCGCGGTAGCCGGGCACCGGCGTGCCGACGTCGCCGGGGGTGGCCTCGCCGGGCCGCTGCGAGAGGTAGATGTGGTACGCCTCCGACGACCCGACGCCGTCGATGACGTCCACCCCGACGCCGCGCTGCCAGGAGCGCAGCAGCTCGGCGGGCAGCGCCTCACCGGCCGAGGTGCACAACCGCAGCGAGCTCAGGTCGGCGTCGGTGATGACCGGGCTGGTGAGCATCGCGGACATCATCGTCGGCACGTTCACCAGGATCGTCGCCCTGTGCCGCCGGATCAGCTCGAACAGCAGCTCCGGGGTACTTCGCTCGGCGAACAGGATGCCCGCCGCGCCCACCGCGAACGGGTACAGCGCCACCAGGTCGCGGGCGTAGCCGAAAAACAGTTTCGGCACGGCGATCACCCGGTCGTCCTGCCGAATGCCAAGCACCGACGATGCGTAGGTCTCGTAGCTGGCAAGCGGCGTCCCCGCGGTGTGGACGCAGGCTTTCGGCGTGCCGGTGCTGCCGGTGGTGAACTTCCATATCGCGACGTCGTCCACTGTGGTCGGTGCAGGATCGAGCTGGTCAGACGAGTGCGCCAATGCGGTCGACAGCGACAGCTCGTTCGCGCCCTTCCCGGCGCGCAGCTCGGTGTCGTCGCAGCCGAGCACCAGGAGGTGCTTCGGCGTCCTGCCAAGCTCGCAGGCCTCCCGGACGGCGGCCAGCGCGACGGTGTCCACGATGACGACGTCCGCCTCGGTATAGCTGAGGAAGTGCGCGTAGTCCTTGGCGGGCAGAAAGGTGTACGCCTCGGCGGTGACCGCACCGATCTTCTGCGCCGCGTACCAGCAGGCCACGAACTCCACGCTGTCCGAGAGGATCAGCAGCACCCGGTCGCCGCGCCGCACGCCGAGGTCGCGCAGCACGTTGCCCGCGCGGTTGACGAGAGCGGCCAGCTCGGCGTAGCTCGTGGTGGTGTCGTCGTGGATCAGCGCGGTGCGCTCTCCTGCGCCCTCGATGAGGTGCCGGTCGACGAAGTAGCTGGCGATGTTGAACCTGGTGGACACCGGCATCACTCCCTGACCAGCGCACGGATCGTCTCGACGAGCATCGCGGCCAGCGTCTCGAAGGTCGCGGCGCCCTCGGCGGCGGTGGCCTCGGCTGGCGCGCCGCAGTAGGCGTCGGTCATGCCCATCGCGGTGAAGTCCCGCGCGCCGCGCGCCATCGCGGCGGGCATGTCGACCGGCACCTCAGGCAGCGCCCGCATCCGCTCGACGTCGACCAGGCCGGGGCGCTCGGCAAGCATCAACGACGTCTCGTACCTGCCCGCGTGGCACGACCCGGACCGGAACTCCTCGGTCAGCCGTTGCACGTTGTGTCTGCGCACCAGGTCCAGATGTCCGATCGTGAGGCCGTGCTCCCGTTCGACCGTCGCAACGGCGCTGCGCACCGTGGCGACCTGTTCCGGCTCGAAGTGGTTGTTGACCAGCACGATCCAGCGCAGCCCCTGCCCGATCAGCGACACGCAGACGTCGACAAGGTGCGCGTGCAGTGTGTCCTCGCTGACGCCGATGGCCCCGGCGAACCCGGCCGCGTAGCGGGTGACGCCGTAGGGGATCGGCGGCAGGAGCAGCACCAGGATCTCCGGGTCGTCGGCGAGGTCCACGGCGGCGCGCTCGCACATGCCCGTAGAGATGAGCTGGTCCGTCGCGAGTGGACCGTGCGGGCCGTGGGGTTCGACCGCGCCCAGCGGCAACAGCACCACCGGGGTGCGCTCGGACTCCCTGAGCGCGACGACCTGCGGCGAGGTCAGCTCGGCGAGGTAGGTGGGCCTGCTCATGCCGCCCTCCCCGCGGTCAGCGCCGCCGGGTCGTGCAGGAACTCCGCGACGCACAGGTCGGCGCGACCTGCGGCGAGCACCGTGTTGATCGCGTCCACCGTGGTCAGGTGGCCGCCGACCATGGTCGGGACCCGCGCGCCGTTGCGGACCTGGTCGCTGAGCGTGTTGAGGTAGCCGCGCCGGTACTCCGGGGTGCTCTCCGCGACGGTCTGGCCCGCCACGACGTGCACCAGGTCGACACCCGCCTCGGCGCACGCGCGGGCCGCCGTGACGCCGTCGTCCGGGGTGAGCCCGCCGCGCGCCCAGTCGGTGACGGTGAGCCGCACGCCGAGCGGGCAGTCGTCCGGCAGCGCCGTCCGCACCGCGCCGATCACCTCCAGCGGGAACCGCAGCCGGTTGTCGAGCGTGCCGCCGTAGTCGTCGTCCCGGTGGTTGGTCAGCGGGGACAGGAAGCTCGCCAGCAGGTAGCCGTAGCCACAGTCGAGCATGACCAGCCCGCAGCCCGCTTCCACCGCGCGTCCTGCTGCGGCGACGAAGGCGTCCCGAACTTCGGCGAGAGCGACGTCGGTCATGGCGCGCGGCGTCTGGCTGCCAGGGCCGAACGGCAGTGCCGAGGCAGCCAGCAGGGGCCACGCCTCCGCCTCGGGCAGCGGCACGTCGACGCCGCGCTCCGGCGGCCTGGTAGCGCCCCTGCGCCCGGCGTGACCGAGCAGCACGCCCAGTGCGCCCTTGGCGTTCGCGGCCCGTAGCCGCGCGACGTCGGTATCCGCGCAGAGGGTGGGGGAGTCGGGGCTGACCCTGCCGCCTGGCGTCACGGCGGTCAGCGGCGTCAGCACCAGCCCAGCGTCCCCCGGCGCGGTGCCGACCATGCGGTTTGCCAGCCGCAGCCCGCGCAACGTCAGTGGGGTGAACGCGGGCGGGGTGGCGACCGCCCGGTCGGTGGCGCCGGTGGCGAACCAGACGTCGACGCCGCGCACGAAGTCGGCGTCCCGCTGAGCGAGGTTGGCGTGGCTGATCCGCCCGCTGCGGGTGAGCAGGTTGAACGCGAACTGCGGTGGCGAGAGATGGGTGTGCTGGCCGACGCGGGCGAAGTACTCCGCCGAGTCGCTCGCCGCCTGCTGGAAGCGCTCCACCACGGGCTTGCGTTCGCGTTCGTAGTGCACCAGCGCCGCCTGGATCGCGGTGGGGCTGTCGCTGCCGTGCCGCACGAACGCGGCGGCGAGCGCGACGGCGTCCTCCATGGCCAGTTTGGTGCCCGAACCGATGGTGAAGTGCGCGGTGTGGGCGGCGTCGCCGAGCAGCACCACGGGCGTGTCCGCGACGGTGGCGTGCCAGGATCGGTTGCGCACCAACGGGAACCGCAGCCAGCTCGACTTGTTGGACATGAGCCGGTGCCCGCCGAGTTCTGCGGCGAACAGCCGCTCACAGAACGCGATGCTGTCCGCGTCGGACATCTGGTCCAGCCCGGCCTTGCGCCACGTCGACTCCGGGCATTCCACGATGAACGTGCTGGCGTGCTCGTCGAACGGGTAGCCGTGCACCTGGAACAGCCCGTGCTCGGACTCTTCGAAGATGAACCGGAAGGCGTCGAAGACCAGGTCGGTGCCGTACCAGATGTAGGTGCCGCCCTGTGGGGTGATCGTCGGGCGGAATGTCTCGTCCGCCGCTTGCCGCACCACGCTGCGCACGCCGTCCGCGCCGACCAGCAGATCCGTTTCGGCGCAGAGCGCCGCCACATCCTCGATCTCGGTGCCGAACCGCTGCTCGACGCCCAACTCGGCGGCCCTGCGCTGCAGGATGGCCAGCAGTTGCTGGCGGGCGATCGCGGAGAACGCGTGCCCGCGCGAACGCAGCACGGTGTCCCGATAGGAGATGTCGATGGCGTCCCAGCGGGCGAAGGTGTCGGTGATGTCGAGGTAACTGGCGTAGTCAGCGTCGCGTAGTGCGCTAAGGGTCTCGTCGGAGAACACGACGCCCCAGCCGAACGTCGCGTCGGCTGGGTTGCGCTCAAGCACGGCGATCTGGTGCGGCTGCTCGGCCTTGGCCAATAGGATGCCGAGGTACAGCCCTGCGGGTCCGGCGCCGACGATGGTGACCTTCATCCGATCACCTCGGCCAGCCGGTCGATCTGGTCCACAGCGGACACCGTGGGCAGCAGCACCAGCATGTCGCAGCCCTCGGCGGCGTAGCCGCGCACGAAGTCCTTGATCGCCCTGCCGGTGGTGAGGTTGGCCGAGGCGATGGTCTCCGCGAACGGGCCGGTGAAGGCGTAGTAGTCGCGCAGGTAGTCGCGGCCAGCCTGCACTGTGTCGTCGTCGCCGAGCGCGAAGTAGCCCTGCGCCCACAGCCGGGGAGTGCCCGGCCTGCCCAGGTCCCGCCACGCCGCGTGCGCCTTGGTCGCGGCGGACGCGAACGCGCGGGGCGGGCCGCCGCCGTGGGCGTAGCCGTCGGCGTAGCGCGCCATCCGCGCGAAGGCGGGCCCGCTGTTGCCGCCGACCAGGACCTCGCCCGGGTAGTCGTTGCCGCGCAGGTGGGCAAGCTGTTCCGAGAGCAGTGCTCCGCGCCGGGTGTGGTCGGTGCCGGAGGCCGTGTAGTCGTCGCGGCGGGCGCCGATGCCGAGCCCGAGGGTGAACCGGCCGTCGGCGAGCCGGTGCACCGCTTCGGCCTGCTTCGCCAGCACCGCGGCGGGTCGCAGCGGTCCGATGGCGATCATCGTCGCGAGCTGGACGCGCTCGGTGACGGCCGCTGCGGCGGACAGCGCCGCGAACGGCTCTACGCTGTCGTAGACGGGCCGGTCTAGCACGGCCAGCGAGCCGAACGGGCCCGCGTCAGCGCGGCGCGCCCACTCGGTGAGCAGTGCTCCGGTCGCGCCCGGAGTGGTGTTGGGGAGCCCGACCCCGATCTCCATACGAATCACATTACAGCGGAGCGGGTTGCTATGTATAGAGTTGAGGTGTGGAGGCAGACGACGCGCGGGAGGTGCGCTTCGACCCGACGCCGCAGGAGCTCGTGATGACCCTGCTCGGCGCCTACGTGTGGCCGCGCGAGCGCGGTCAGGAGGTGTGGGCGGGCGGGCTCGTCGCCCTGCTCGCCGAGATGGGTTTCCGGGAGGGCGCGGCGCGGGTCGCGCTGACCCGCCTCGCCCGCCGCGACCTGATCGCCCGCCGCAAGCAGGGCAGGCTGGTGTACTACACCCTCACCGACCGGGCGCGAGCAGTGCTCGCGGAAGGCGACAGTCGCATCTTCACCCTCGGCGCCAACGGCACGCCGGCCGCGCACTGGACGTTGCTCTGGCACGGCATCCCGGACAGCCACCGCCGCGCGCGGGACATGCTGGTGCGGCGGCTGCGGTTCCTCGGCTTCGGTCCCATCCAGGACGGCACCTGGCTCGCGGTGCGGGACGCGCTGGGCCAGGTCAGTGACCTGCTCGACGACCTCGGCGTCCGCGAGCACGCCGGGCTGCTGCGATGTTCACCCGGTGGTGTGGCCGACGCCCGCGCGCTGATCGCACGGGCATGGGACCTGGACGTGCTCGCCGAGAGATACGCCGCGTTCGTCGCCGAGTTCGCCGGGACGTCGGCCACCGACGACAGGTCCGCGTTTCTGCAGCGCACCCGTTTGGTACACACGTTCCGGCAGTTCCCGTTCCGCGACCCGGAACTCCCCGAGGAGCTGATCGCCGCTCCCAGCCAGCGTGCCGACGCCGTCGCGCTGTTCCACGAGCTGTACGCCACGCTGGCACCAGCAGCGCAGCGCCATTTCGACGAGGTGACCACGCCATGACCGAGCAGCACGCCGCCCTGACCTACACGTCGTACCTCGCGCTCGACGACGTCCTTGGCGCGCAGCATCCCCGCTCCCACGAGCACGACGAGATGCTGTTCATCGTCATCCACCAGGTGTATGAGCTGTGGTTCAAGCAGTTGCTGCACGAGCTGGACCACCTTCAGGTGCGGCTCGACGCGGGCGACACCCCGCACGCGGTGCGCACGCTGCGACGCGCGCTGACCATCCTCAAGGTCGTCGTCGCGCAGATCGACGTCCTGGAGACCATGACGCCGAGCCAGTTCCTCAGCTTCCGGGAGCGCCTCGACGCCTCCAGCGGGTTCCAGTCCGGACAGTTCCGCGAGCTGGAGGCGGTGCTCGGCAGGCGCGACCGGCGGGTGTTCCAGCACTACCCGGAGGGCACGCAGTCTCGGGAGCGGATCGCGCAGCGGATGGCGCAGCCTTCGCTGTTCGACTCCTTCCTGCGCTACCTTGCGGTGCACGACTACGACGTGCCCGACGCCGTGCTGCACCGCGACGTCACGGAGCCGCTTGAGCCGTCGGAACAGGTGCAGGACCTGCTGCTGCGGGTGTACCGGGACGACGCTGGCCCAGCGACGGTGTGCGAGAACCTGGTCGACCTGGACGAGGGCTTCCAGGAGTGGCGCTACCGGCACGTCAAGATGGTGGAGCGCACCATCGGGGACAAGGCGGGCACTGGCGGCTCGTCCGGCGCGGCGTACCTGCGCACTACCGTGGGCAGCCCGGCGTTCCCCGACCTGTGGGCCGTGCGGAGCAAGCTGTGAGCTACCGGATCGAGGACCTGGCTGCCGCCCCGAACGCTTTGTCGGAGCACTACTCCCGGTTTCGCGTCGCCGATCGGCTACTGCTGACCGGGCACTCGCACCAGGCGTGGCCCGACGTGGCGCTGGAGGGGCAGATCGAGGCGCTCACCGACGCCGCGGAGTACGTCGACGGGAAGTGGGACCGGGCAGCGGCGAAGGCCGACGAGGTCGCCGATGGCTACCGGCGGCTGCTCGCGGATCCCGGCGGCGAGATCGGGTTCGGCGCGAACACCCACGAGCTGGTGCTGCGGTTTCTGTCCGCCCTCGACCTGCGGCGCAGGCCCCGGCTGGTCACAACCGACGGCGAGTTCCACACGCTGCGCAGGCAGTTGGCCCGACTGCCCGAGGAAGGCATCGAGGTGGTGCGGGTCCCGGTCGAGCCGGTAGACACCATCGCCGAACGCATCGCGTCCGAAGTGGACGACGGCACCGCCGCCGTGCTGGTCTCGTTGGTGCTGTTCGAGACCGCTCGGATTGTCGGCGGGTTGGACGTCGTGGCCGCTGCGTGCGCCAGGCGCGGGTCCGAGCTGTTGGTCGACACCTATCACGCGCTCGGCGTCGTCGAGGTCGATCTCGCCGCGCTGGGGCTGTCCGACGCCTGGGTGATCGGCGGCGGCTACAAGTACCTGCAGCTCGGTGAGGGGAACGGCTTCCTGCGGCTGCCGCCGCACGCCGACCGGTTCCGGCCGGTGATCACCGGGTGGTTCGCCGAGTTCGGTGAGCTGGCCGATGAGAAGGACCCCGGCCTGGTCCGGTACCCCCTCGGCGCGGCCCGGTTCGCCGGGGCGACCTACGACCCGACTAGCCACTACCGCGCCGCGCGGGTGCTGCGGTTCCGGGCCGAGCACGGCCTGCACCCCGCGTTCCTGCGTCCACTCGCCCAGCATCAACTCGGCGTGTTGGCCACGGCGTTCGATGACCTGGCGCTGCCGCCGGACGTGGTAGACCGGGATCGGCAGGCGCCGCGGAGCGCGTACGGTGGCTTCCTCGCGTTGCGGTGCCGGGACGCCCGGGGCCTGCAAGCGGCGCTGGCGGAGCGTGGGGTGCGCACCGACGCCAGGGGCACCTACCTGCGGTTCGGCCCCGCGCCGTACCTCAGCGACACCCAGCTCACCGATGCCATGGCCGCCCTCGGCGAGGTCGTCGGGGGCTGAGCGCTACCGGCGTCGGGGTTGACTGCCGACGTCCCTGCCCGCAGGACCAGCCGAACCGGGCATTCGGGACGCTTTCTGGTCCTTCGCGCAGGGTGGTGCGCCGTGCTACCGGGACGGCAGCACCGTCAGCAACAGCACTGCGGTTGCGGCCGAGCCAACGGCGCCCATCACCGCCCACGGCGGGAGGCCGGGCAGCGCCCCGGCCACCAGCACCGTCGCGCAGGCCAGCGCGACGCCCGGCAGTAGCGCCACGCTCTCCCGTAGCCGCGCGACCGCCCGCGTGCCGCCGCTGGCCGCGATCAGCAGCGCCAGCGTCGCGACACCGGCGGCAAGCGCGAGCGGGACCGTCATGGCGACGGCCGCCGTACCGCGAGGGGTCGGAGCGCCAGCGGGGCGAGCGCTTCGTCCACAGTGGAGTCCTGTGGCCACGCGACGACCGGGATGGCGAGCAGCCCGAAGTTGCGGTACATCGTGGTGCGCTCCCAGCGCCACATGCTGTCGACCAGCGGGTCAGTTTCGCCATGCGCCGGCAGTTCCCGCAGCACATCGACCACGGCGACGGCGTGCCCGCGCAGCCGGACGTCGTTGAGCAGCGTCGCGATGCGCCCGTCAAGCAGCGGCGTGAAGGCGACGACGAGCGCGGACGGCGGCAGGATGCCGCGTGGCAGCAGGTCACCGAAGCCGGAGCGCCCGGACTCGGGGTCACCCTCGGCCGGGATCGCGTCCAGCACCGCGTCGGCGATCCGGTAGAACTGCCGCCGCCCGATGTCCGGTCGTATCCAGCGCAGCGGCCCGCCGAGCGCGATCACCCCGGCTTGGTCGCCCCGCCGCAGCGCCGCCCGCGCGAGCTGCGCCGCGCCCGCGACGGCTAGCGAGCACGCTCGCCGCACCGGTGGCGGGCACGCGCCGCCGGGGGAGTGCAGCGGTAAGGCGTCGATGAGCCCCACCACGGTGGCCGACCGTTCCGCCAGTCGCTCGGTGACGTGCAACCTGCCGCGCCGCGCACTGGCATGCCAGTTCACCATGCGCACCTGGTCACCCGGCACGTACGGCCGGATGCCCGCGAACTCGACCCCGGCGCCGAGCCTGCGGCCGATGTGCGCGCCGATGCGGTCGGGGAGGTCCGTGGTGCGCGGTGCGGTGCGCATCGGCTCCGGCCTGGGATACACCCGCAGCCGCACCGGATGTCGCACCACCGTCGCCGATCGCAGCCCGCACGCCGCGCGCAACGCGATCGTCACGGCTGGCGCGAACCGGCCCCACGACGGCACCCGCACCTGACAGTGCACCACGGCGTCGCAGGACGTCGCGGTCACGGCGGTGTGCGTGACGTCGACGTCCACTCCGGTCACCGACACCCGGTCCACCGCGCACCCGCTCGCGGTGACGGTCACCGTGAGATCGACGGACTCCCCAACGAAGCAGTGCTTCTCAGAGCGAGCAGTGCTCACGCGCACGTCTCCGGCGGGGCGCCCCGCGCTGAGCAGTGCGCCAAGCAACGGCGCGGCGAAGGCGACGAAGTCCACTCGCCGCCACAGCACCGCTCCGATCAGCGCTGCCGAGGCGAGCACGGTCAGCGTCACCGCGAGCGGCGACGGCCGCCACTGCGGCGCGTCGGTCGAGGTGCTGCTCATGACCCCGTCCCGACGCGGGGCACCGGCAACCGGTCAAGCAGCTCGGCGAGCACCTGCTCCGGCCGCACCCGGCGCACCCACATCTCGGGGCGCAGCGCGACCCGGTGCGCCCATGCCGCACTGGCCAGCGCCTTGACGTCCTCCGGGATCACGTAGTCCCTGCCCGCGAGCAGTGCTCTGCCGCGCGCCAACTGCACCAGGTCCAGCTCGGCGCGGGGGCTGACGCCGACGTCGACCTGGTGGTGGTTCCTGGTCGCGTCGGCCAGCGCGACGACGTAGCCGAGGACGTCCGTGTGCACCGACACCGACTCCACCGACTCCCGCATCAGCAGCAGGTCGGCCGGTGTGAGCACTGCTCGCAGCTTCTCCGGCTCCGCGCCGCGCCGCAGCCTGCGGCGCAGCATCTCCACCTCGCCGTCGGCAGGCAGGTAGCCCAACCGCACCCGCAGGCAGAACCGGTCGAGCTGCGCCTCGGGCAGCGGATACGTGCCCTCGTACTCGATCGGGTTGTCGGTGGCGAGCACCAGAAACGGCTCGGCGAGGCGATGCGTGGTGCCGTCGATGCTCACCTGCCCTTCCGCCATCGCCTCCAGCAGCGCCGACTGGGTCTTCGGCGGCGTCCGGTTGACCTCGTCCGCCAGCAGCAGATGAGTGAACACCGGTCCCTTGCGCAGCACGAACTCGCCGGTGGCCTGCTCGTAGACGGTGGAGCCGAGCAGGTCGGCGGGCAGCAGGTCGGGCGTGAACTGCACCCGGGTGAACTCCAACCCGAACACCGTCGCGAACGACCGTGCGATGAGCGTCTTGCCCATTCCTGGCAGGTCCTCGATGAGAATGTGGCCGTGCGCGAGCACGCCGGTCAGGATCAGCTCGAGCGCGTCCCGTTTGCCGACGACCGCGCGCTCGATCTCGTCGAGCACCTCGGTGGCTCGCGCCGTTGTCGCCGCCGTCGCGGTGTCGGTTTCGCTCATGCCGACTCCAGCCGGTCGAGGATGGCGGCCAGTGCGTCCCTGCCGGGACCGGGGCCGTCGAGCCGCGTGGTGAAGGCGTCGTGCGGGTCAACAAGCGGCCACAGCATGGGCCCGAACAGCAGCTCACCGGCCACGCGGCGGGAGTCGTCGCCGCGACGCGGGCCGAGCACCTCGTCGAGTTGCCTGGCGAGCACCGGCCGGACGTGGCGATCCCAGTCCTGCCGTGTCCCCGACGCCCAGCTCACCGTGACCTGCGCGTGCGCGAGTGTGGAGTCCACGTCGGCGGCGTCGAGGGCGGGCTCTTGCCGCGCGGCGCGGGGAAGGGCGCGGGAGACGAGCCACAGTGTCGCCCCGATGAGCACCAGGACGGCGATGCCGGTGGTGACGGCGTTGATCACGATGGTCGCCATCGCGGCCTCCCGAGCTCGGTGAGGATCGCACGCAGCGTCGTCGCGGCGGCGCTGCGATCGGCCTCCGTCATCGGATGGGTGCTGTAGCGGGCCTCGTGGAACAGCCCGAGCAGCGTGTGCCCCGTGCCCACGTTGAGCTGGCCCTGTTCGGCGGCCCTGCGCACTACGTCGGCAGGGGCGTCCGCGGGTCGTGGTGCGGCGGCGGGCGCATCGGCCAGCGCGCGTTCCATCGCCGCGTAGCAGCCGATGATCGCGGCGCGCGGGTCGGAGCCCGGGGTCTCGACGGCGGTGAGCGCCTCACCGGCCGCAGCGGCCAGCGGCTGCTGCGGTCTCGCGCCGGTGGCCTCGGATGCCTGGACGTCGGGCGCTACCGGAAGGCGAGTGCGCGCTACCGCGACCGCCAGCAGGAGCAGCAGCGCGACGGCGACCGCCGTGGCGGCCAGCTCCACCGGCGAGGTGCCGGTGCCCGCCGGTTCGGACGCCGGAGGCGTGGCAGGCGGCGGTGTCTCCTGGCCGCCGGAGGTCCCGTCGCGCGCCGTGGGCCGCGTCGGCGGCAACAGCCGGGCGAGCGCCGCCAGCGCCGCCGTGGCGGCGAGCAGTGCTGCGAGACCCAGCAGGGCGGCGCCCGCCCTCGGCCGAGCTGGTCGCGGCCGGCGGATGCGGCGCGCGGGAGCGGTCCGGTAGCGCAGGCCCGCGTACAACAGCACCAGCAACGCGGGTGCCACCAGCACGATCAACCATCCGATGACGACGGTGGCCGGGGTGCGGTCGGCTGCGGGGACCGGTGCGCCGGGCGCCGGGGCGCGCAGCGCCACGACCGCTGTGATGAGCAGCAGCACGAACAGGACAACCCGCGCCCGCGACGGCATGTGTCAACGGTGCGCGATCGACGTCGGCGGCACAACCCATGCCGTACTGGGTGCGGCCGCCCGGTGTGCTGACGCCGTGTCGAGATCGTGCCCTGTTCGTGCTGGTGGCGGAGGGGTGTCGGCTTTCCTGGCCGTCGTGGGTCTGGGAAAGTTGATGTCGAGCACGTCGGCACCGCGGGAGGCGGCGATGGCACAGGAGCACCAGGAGTGGACCGGCCCGGTCGTGGTGGGCGTCGACGGCTCGCAACCTGCGCTGCGGGCGGTGCGCTGGGCGGCGCGCGAAGCCGTCGGGCACGGCGTCGGGCTGCGGGTGGTGCACGCCATCGGGGTGCCGGAGTTCTTCCCCGGCGGGGCGATCTCGCCGTCGACCGAGCTGTTCCACCTGCTCGAACAGGACTCCGAAGGCGTGCTGCGCGAGGCGGAGCTCGCCGCGGAGGATGCCGTGCCTGGCGTCGACGTCAGTTCGGAGTCCACAACGGACCCGCCGGTGATCGCGCTGATCGAGGCGTCGACCTCGGCGCGCAGCATCGTGCTCGGCGAGTCGGGCAGGGGCACGTTCACCGGGCTGCTGCTCGGGTCGACCACCGTCACGCTTGCCGCGCACGCGCACTGCCCGGTGATCGCGGTTCGGGGCGACGTCGACCGCGCCGCCGACGCGCCCGTCGTCGTCGGCGTTGACGGCAGCGAGCTGAGTGAGCACGCGGTGGGCTGCGCGTTCGAGCAGGCGGCGTTCCGTGGCGTGCGGCTGGTCGCGATGCACGCCTACACCGACAGCGACGCCAAGGCCGTGTTCAGCGAGGCTCGGATGGAGCACGACTGGGAGCCGCTTGACCAAGCCGAGGAGCGGGTGCTGGCGGAACGGCTCGCCGGGTGGACCGAGCGCTACCCCGATGTGACCGTCGAGCGCGACCTGGTGCGGTCCAAGCCGCGCGAGCGGCTGCTGAAGTGGAGCGAGTCCGCGTGCCTTGTCGTGGTCGGCAGCAGGGGGCGGGGAGGCTTCAGCGGGCTGCTACTCGGCTCGACGAGCCAGGCGCTGCTGCACCACGCGCACTGCCCGGTGCTCGTAGTGCGCGCGCATCCTGAGCAGTGAGGAACTCGTCCAGGTAACACCAGGTCGTTTCGCGCGCGTCGGGGCCGGTGAGAATGCCGAGGTGACTGCCCCGTGTGGTCTCGAACCGCACCGACGTCCCGGTGAGCACCCTGGTGCCGCCGCGCGCCGCCGCCTCGGTGGTGATGACGTCGGTGGTGCCCGCGACCAGCAGCACCGGCACGGTGACGTCGGCGAGGTGGATCCGGCGGTTGCCGAGCTTCAGCGTGCCGCGCGCGAGGTCGTTGTGGATGATGAGCCTGCCGTTGACCTGGCCGTAGAACCGGCCGGGGTAGGCGGGCATCGCGGACATGAACCGGTCGACCGCCTGCATCTTGCCGAGCGCGTCGGTGTCGAGCAGGTTGCGGGCGATGAACGCCGGTTTGGTGAGCGTGCGGTCCAGCGCGGTGACGCTGAACGCGGTGCGCACCAGCGCGCCGGGGATGCCGCCCGCGAGCCGGTAGACGCTGGTGACCGGTTCGCCCCCGGTGCGCTTCCCGATCCGTCGCCACAGCTGGAGCATCGGCAGCTTGCCGTAGTCGATCGGGCTGCCGACTGCGGTGATCGAGCGGATCGGCAGGTCGTGATGTGCCGCGGCGGTGAGCAGGCTGAGGGTGCCACCGATGGACCAGGCGACGACGTCGACGCCAGCGCCGTTCTCGGCGGCGGAGGTGCGGCGGACGGCGTTGGGGATGATCTCGTCGATCCAGTCCTCCATGCCCATGCGCCGGTCGGCGAAGCCGATCTCGCCGTAGTCGACAAGATACGTCGGCCTGCCGGTGCCGACGAGGAACTCCGCGAGGCTCTGGCCCTTGCGCAGGTCGAAGCAGCTCGCGGGCGCGGCGAGCGGCGGCACAAGCAGCACAGGGCTGGCGTCCGTCGCGGGGCCGGTGAACCGGCGCAACACCTGGTGCGGCTCGTCGTGGATCACGGTCGACGGCGTCGAGTGCGGCGGCTCCACGCCGTCGCCGAACGTCAACGCCCACGCGTTGCGGGCCGCCGTGGACACGTGCGTTGTCAGGAACCGCAGCACCGATCCTCCAAACCTACTCACGAGTAAAATAACGTAGGAG
>WHUD01000126.1 GCA_009377385.1 Actinophytocola sp. | reverse complement strand
GCGGTGAGCTTCCTCGTGGAAAACGGGCGGATCACCCGGATCTACGCCGTGCGCAACCCGGAGAAGCTGGCGCGCCTGGATCAACCGGCCGAACTCACCCGGTGACCGGCTTCACGGCGGTAAGACGCTCGATCACACCGAGGCGAAAGCGCCTGCGGTAGACGATCGTGAAGCCAGTGTCGCGGACCAGCGCGGCCATCTGGCGGGTCTGGACGTCCTGAACGCCGCGTCGGGCGGACGCCCGTTCGAGAAGACGTTGCATCGCTCGAACCGGGCGACGGGGGCTGGCGACGTGCCCGAGTAGCACCAGATGTCCGCCGGGACGCAGGACGCGGTGCATCTCCGCGACGGCTTCCCGGTCGTCGGGGATGCTGCTCAGTCCGAGGGTGCAGATCACGGTGTCGAAGGAGGAGTCGGCAAACGGCATGGCCTGCGCGTCACCTTCCAGTAGGGCGACCGGTGAGTGGGGCCAGGGCTTCAGCCAACGGTTCCAGCACCGTCGGCGTGTGTGGCGGTGGCAGGTAGACGATCGCGAGGTCGAGACCCTCCTCGCCGAGCGCGGCCGCCTTCTCGGCCACCCGCTTGACGTTGCCGTCCTCGCGAAGCCACACGTGGCTGGACAACGTGATCTCCTTGGGATCGCGGCCGATGTCAGCGCAGTGCTGGTGCAGGACTTCGCGCTTGTGAGCGAACTCCTGGGGCGTGCCGCCACCGAAATTCCAGTGCTGCGCGAACCGCGCCGCAGTCCGCAGCGTGCGCTTCTCCCCGGCGCCGCCGATGCAGATCGGGGGATGCGGCTGTTGGACGCCTTTGGGTTCGTTCCGCGCGTTCGTCAGTTGGTAGTACGTGCCGGAGAACGTCGTCGTCTCCTGGGTCAGCAGCCCGACGAGAACCTCGCACGCCTCCTCGAACCGGTCACTGCGTTGCCGTGGCGTGCCCAGCTCCATGCCGTAGGCGTCCGACTCCTCTTCGTTCCACCCCGCCCCAATGCCGATCTCCAGCCGTCCGCCGGACACGATGTCCAGGGTCGAGGCCATGTTCGCGAGCACTGCTGGGTGCCGGTGGTGGATGCCGGTGACGAGGTTTCCCAGCCGCAGACGTCGAGTGGCTTGCGCCAGTGCCGTCAGGGTCAGCCAGCCTTCGAGGCACGGCCCTGTCGAATCGGAGAAGATCGGATAGAAGTGGTCGAACGTCCAGCCGGACTCGAAGATCTCGATGTCATCGGCCGCTTGCCACACGCTGAGCATGTCCGGCCAGGTGGTGTTCTGGGGCGACGTCTTGAACGCGAAGCGCATGCCGTCATCCTAGTCCGGTTGATCACGTGGCAGGCTCGACGTCATGTCGTTACCGCACGTGCTCGCCATCGAGCCCGCGACGTTCCAGCTACGGCGAGCGACCGCCGACGAATCGGTGGTCGGCACGATGCAGCTCACGTTCATCCCTGGATTGGCCAGGCAGGGCGCGTTGCGGGCGCAGATCGAGGCCGTGCGGGTTCGGGAGGATTGCCGCTCGTTCGGATTGGGACGAGCGGTGATCCAGTGGGCTATCGATGAGGCCCGTCGCCGCGGCTGCGCGCTGGTGCAGTTGACGTCGGATAAGCAGCGCACTGACGCGCATCGGTTCTACGCGCGGCTCGGGTTCGTGGATTCCCACGAGGGTTTGATATCACGACTTGCACGTCGGAAGCCGGTATGTCGAATGCGCCGAGTTCCGCGACAAGGTACTTGTAGAGGCGGCGCTTGGTCCGTTCCGTGCGGCCCTTGAACATCGTGACCTCGACGATGGCGTACTGCTCGGAATGACGCGGTGGAATGATCACATCTTCTGATGCGTGCTCGACAAGCTTTACCGTCGGGTCGTCTTCGGGAACCTGAAGTGCGCCGACAAGAGCGCGGCGCACACCGTCGAGAATCCCGCGTTTGTCATCGATGCTGCGTCCGGCGAGGAGTTCAATGGTTGCGAGCGCCACGGTCGCAGATTAGCACCAGATCATGGCCAGGAATCGCAATTGCAACGCCGAAAAGCCGGTGCGGCGACGGCGCGTTAGCGGCAGACTCGCCGTCGTGCCGCGCTTGTATCGCCTCACCGCCGACGACTGGCCACTGTGGAGGGACGCGGCGAACACAGCGTCGGGAACGACGAACACGGCGTCCGGAGCGGGGGACACGGCGGCGTGGGTAAGTACGCCGTGTGGCGTAGTCGAGGCACTACTCGCGCCACCCACCGCGCGCGAGGATCTCGTCGATCACGGGGCCCTTCGCCTCGGCGTAGTAGTTGACGTCGCGCCACTCGCGTCGCGCCAACTCACGCTTGGTCGCGGCGTATAGGTCCCGGTCGGCGTCGCTGGCGCGCAGCCGGTCGCGAAAGACGAGGTACCGGCGCACCTCGCTGTGATCGGGCGGGTAGCAGTGCAGGTTGATCGACACATCCGGCTCTTCCGAGCGGAAACACCGGTGCTCCGGCTCGCGCACCCGCAGCTCGTACCCTGCCTTCACCAGGTCGGGCAGGTAAGCCTGCTCGTCCTCCGGATCGTCAACGCCGAGGACGATGTCGATGATCGGCTTCGCCGCGAGTCCCGGCACGGACGTCGAACCGATGTGCTCGATCAGCTTCGACCGGTCGCCGAGGATCGCACGGAGTTCGGCGGCGCGGCGTTCGAAGCGCGCCGGCCACGTGGGGTCGTAGTCGACGATGGTGACGCGCGTTGCACGGAGTCCGTGGACGAGTCGTTCGGCGAGCTCGTCGTCGGTGAGCCGGTCAGACATGGACACCCTTTCGGTGAGCAGCCGATCACCATATCGCTATCGATTGACCGGGAGCCATTCCTACCGAACTCGGCGGGCGGTGAGCCGGGAAGCGTCGGACGCCGTCTGCTCGCTCAGCACCAGGAACCCCTCGGGCAGCCGTGCGCTCAACTCTCCTGGCCTGACCCGCCACCGCCCGCCGCCCGGATCCGCGAGCGCCTCCCACTGCACCAGCCCGCCAGACGCGACGGCCTGGCACGCCGTGGCGTAGACGTCCGGGTCCCAGAACCGGATCGCCATGACCAGCGCGAACTCCCCTTCCGGCTGGTACGCGTGCGCGTCCGCGAGCACGCATTCCACCCGCAGGCCCCTGCGGCTCGCCTCCTCGGCGAGTTGGCCGAGCGCCAGATCGGAGACGTCGACCGCGACGACGTCGCGACCCGCTTCCGCGAACGCCAGCGCGGTGCCCGACCGGCCGCACGCGAACTCAAGCACCCTGCCGTCCGGGATGCCCGCGCGCAGCGCCTCCGCCGCGAACGGGTGCGGCACGAAGTCCGGCGGCGTCGTCTCGTAGCGGGCATTCCACCGCAGCCGGTCGGGATGCATGTGGTTCACGGTAGCCCGCCCGCGAGCTATCGCCGTCCGTCCCGCGTACTGCTACCGTGCGGCGATACTTGAGCGGAGGTGAGTCCCCGATGGCGGATGTCCTGGTGCTTGGTGGTGGCTTCGGCGGCCTTGCCGCTGCCCACGAATTGCGGCGTCGCCTGCCCGCCGACGACACCGTGACCGTGATCGCGTCGCGCGACACGTTCTTCGTCGGCTTCGCGAAGCTGTGGGATCTCAGCGGGCTGCGTCCGTTGGCGGACGGCACCCGCTCGCTCTCGGCGCTCGACCAGCACGGTATCCGGTTCGTGCGAGCGGACATCACCGCGATCAACGCGGCGGGGTGCAGCGTGGACACCTCGGCGGGGACGTTCACCGGCGACGCCATGGTGATTGCGCTCGGCGCCGGATACCAGCCGAAGCACACGGCGCTGCTCGGCGAGCATGTCCACAACCTCTACGACGCGACGGCGTTGCCGGGCATCCGCGCCGACGTCGACGCGCTGACCGAGGGCACGCTGCTGGTCAGCATCCTCGGCGCGCCGTACCTGTGCCCGCCAGCGCCGTTCGAGGCCGCGCTGCTGCTGGACGAGTGGTTACGCGCCAACGGACGTCGTGAGCAGGTCGACGTCGTGGTGTCCACTCCGCAGCCGCTCACGTTGCCGGTCGCGGGCCCGGACGCCAGCCACTTCCTCGCCGAGCGCCTGACCGAGCGCGGCGTCACGGTGTTGACCGAGCACCCGGTTGAGGCGGTCGACGGCGACCTCGCGCGCTTCAGCGACGACCGCAGCCGCGAGTTCACGGTGATGCTCGGTGTGCCCGCCGCGGCGGCGCCGCCGGTGGTGGCCGCGAGCGACGTCGCGTCGGAGTCCGGCTGGATCAAGCCCGACCGGTCGACGTTCGCCACGAGCGCGGACCGCGTCTACGCCGTCGGCGACTGCACCATGGTGCCGACAGCGACCGCGCAACTGCCGAAGGCCGGTGTCTTCGCGGAGGCAGCGGGACAGATCGCGGCCGCCAACGTGGCCGCCGACCTGCACGGCGGCCACCGGGCGTTGTTCGACGGCCACGGCTACTGCTTCCTCGAACTTCCCGGTCAGCGGGTGGCGAAGGTGACCGGCAACTTCTACGCCGAACCCAAGCCGGACGTGCGGCTGACCCCGCCCGACGAGGCGGTGTTCGCGGCGAAGCAGCGGTGGGAGCAGGAGCGGCTCGCCGCCTGGCTGGGGTGAGCGCTCACAGCTTCTGGGCGAACTCGACGATGTTGCCGTCCGGATCGGCGATGTGCACGGTCCGTTCCCGCCACGGCCGGTCGACAGGGCCGGTGAGGATCTCGACGCCAGCGCGTCGTAGCCGGTCCGCCTCGGCATCGACGTCGTCGACGATGAATCCGATCTCACCGCAAGGCGCGGTGCCGCCTTGCTGTCCAATGAGGTCGGTCAGCTTGCCGCGTTCGAACATGGCGAACTTGGTGTTCTCCATGGCGAACTCTACGTATCCGTCGCCTTCGATGCGCACCTCGAGGCCCAGCACGTCGCGATAGAACGCGACGGAGCGTTCGAGCGATTCGACGTACCAGATGACGTAGTCAATTCGACGCATACCTTCACGGTAGGCGCGACGGTGCGACTCGCGCGCGGGAAGGTGCGACTCGCGACCGGCTACGCCCGGCGCCAGACGTAGGCGGTCGAAATCGGCTGGTCGCGGTACCGCTCCCACTTCGGCTTCACCGCGATCCACTCGTCGTCGATCAGCGCCTCGCGCATCTCGACGAGCTGCCACCCGGCGTCGATGCCAGCCGTGATGTGGTCGCTGACCAGGTGCACCGTCGTCGTGATCGCGATGTGCTCGCCGCTCGCCGACGTGAAATGCGTTGGCATACCTGAACTCATGATGAAGTGCGGGTGGAACGACACCATCGCGAACGTCGCGTCCGCCGTCGCAACGCGTGCCGCCTCCCGGTACAGCGGCCCCAGCTCGCTGAGGTGCTCGTCGATGAGCGACGCGGTCAGCAGGTCATACGTGTCGTCGGGCAGCCCTGTCGCGGTCACGTCCGCCTCGATCAGCCGATCGTGCGCTCCTCGCTGTTCGGCGAGGGTCAGCATCTGCGGTGTGACGTCGACGCCGTCGATCGCGGTGACGCCGTTGTCGCGCAACCACGCGCCGGTCCTGCCGGTGCCGCAGCCGAGGTCGAGGGCGCGCGTCGCCGACTTCCAGCGAGGCGTCGTCAGCCGGTCGAACAGCGCGATGTCCATCGCGTCGTTGACGGTGTCCTCGTAGGTCTCGACCCACGCGCCGTACCCGGTGCGGGCGTCGACTGTCCGGTAGCCGCGGCTGTCGAAGTTGCTGAAGTCCATACGGTCAGGATCTCGACGTCGCTTCGCGCCGCCAACCGAATTTCGCTGCCAATGGACCATTGGCGGGGCCTATCGCGCCCGGCCCCTTCTCCGTAGCCGCGCGGCTGCGGTAGGTTGTGATTCCGGAAGGGGGTGATATATGTCACATATGCTCGGTCTCGGAGTTCTAGCGCCGATCGTGCGGTTCGCCGGTGCGCGACGTCGTTGAACGGGCGGTCGCACGACGTCGATCCGTGCCGTCTTCGGCCGCGACGATCACGGCCGCCACCGTGGACAGCAAAACCAGGAGAACGATTACCGGGACTGGATCCATGCCGCCTCCTGGGTTCGTGACATACATTGTGTTGCGAGTCACAGACCGTACCGGGCCTGAGATCGGAACGCCAGCGACCGGCCGGAAAACGGCGGCCGCACCGCGCACGAACTGGTAGGACGCCGCGGTGGATCCCGCGGGCACCCTCCGGACAGGGGCAGAATCTAGTACGGAAGTACTGGTCTGCTGTCGATGTGGCACGTCACGCGGGCGCTGCGGCACCGTCACAGCCCACAACGGTGGCGGAGGTCTTGCCGCGTCTTTGTGCGTGGTCGGAGGGAGTGTCGCGAAGTGAATATCGACGCGCGCGGTCAGCGGATAGTGACGGTCGGCGTCGTCGACACCGTGCCACTGTTCCGTGACGGGCTTGCCACCCTCATCGAACGGACGCCGTGGGCTCGGATGGTCGGCCACTCCGCGAGCCAGCAGGGCTGCCTTGTCATGATCGACCAACTGCATCCGGACGTCGTGTTGCTGGTGTCCGAACTCGCGCCGCACTCCCAGTTCATCCATACGCTGACCACCGGTGGTGACGCGCCGCGCGTGGTTGTCGTCGTCAGCGACCCCGACCGGAGTCCGCGCTACGTCACGGGGGCGTTGGCCGCGGGCGCCTACGGCGCGGTCGCGCGGAACGCCGATCCGCACAGGTACGCGGACGCGATCCGCAGCGTGTGGCACTCGCACCGCTACCTCGATCCGTCGCTGCGGGCGATGGTCGCCTCGGTGGAACATGCCGGTGCCAACGCTGGGGAACGCGGCAGTCACCCGTTGCGGATGCCGTTGTCGCGGCGGGAGTTCCAGGTCATGCAGCTGATCGCGGAAGGCATGGAGAACGCAGCGATCGCGAAGGTGCTCTTCCTCTCCGTTGAGACAGTGCGCACGCACGTCAAGAGCATCCTGCGCAAGCTGTCCGCGCGGGATCGCACCCACGCGGTGACGATCGCGTTCCGCTCCGGCCTGCTGCAATTGACGCCGCTGCCGCCCGCGGAGACCAACCCCGAGGAGAATCCCGTCCACGCGGGCAGTCCCCCGGCGTCATGACCAGCTGTAACTCATCCAGGCCAGCTTCGGGTGCGCGCCGAGCGGGATCGCCGCCTGGCAGCTCATCCGCACCGAGGCCGACTCGATCCGGCTGGCGTCACCCGCCCCGATTACCGCCGGCGTGCTGGCGCTGACCAGCGTTGGTCGACGAGCAGCGCGCCGTTCTGTGCGACGTCGAGTCCGCTGTTCCACGCCAACGCCGGCAGGTCGAACGTCGTCGTAACCAGCGACAGGTCGCTGCTGAGCACCCGGCCGTCGGCTCGTCGCCCGTATGGGGCGATCGCGCGGCCGTCTGGCGTAGCCCGCGGTGTGATGGTCGAGACATCGTGGCGCAGCGCTTGCTTGCATTACCCGCTGGTAATATTCTGAAGTTACTGGCGAGTAAGCCAGCGGCCAACGACGGTGCGCTATGGGCGGCCGATCCGCGGCGCAACCGGGACAACCGGTGACGGGGAGCGGGCCTCGCATGCGCGGCCTTCGACCTGACAAACAGGCAGGTAGCCCCTCTCGACGTCGAGGTCACGGCCTCGCGGCGGGAAGCGAGCCGACACGGACACGGAGCAACGACATGGGTCACTACAAGAGCAACATCCGAGACCTGGAGTTCAACCTCTTCGAGGTGCTCAAGATCCAAGAGCACCTCGGCACCGGGCCGTTCGCCGAAGCTGACGAGGACACAACGCGCACCGTGCTGTCCGAGGTCAACAACCTGGTTTCGGGCGTAGTAGCCGACTCCTTCGAGGACGCCGACCGCAACCCGCCGGTCTTCCACCCTGACAAATTCGACGTCACCATGCCGGAGTCGGTGAAGAAGGCCATCAAGGCCACCGTCGAGGCCGGCTGGGACCGCATCAGCCTGCCGACCCAGCTTGGCGGCTTCGGCATCCCGCCGACTGTCGCCTGGTCGGCCGCCGAGCTGTACACCGGCGCGAACGCCGCCGTGTTCTTCTACATGGCTGGCAAGACGTTCGCCAAGATCCTGCACGACAATGGCAATGAGCAGCAGCAGAAGTGGGCTCAGATCGCGATCGACCGCAACTGGGGCTCCACCATGGTGCTCACCGAGCCGGACGCCGGTTCCGACGTCGGCGCCGGTCGCGCCAAGGCGTTCAAGCAGGACGACGGCACCTGGCACATCGAGGGTGTCAAGCGGTTCATCACCGGCGCCGCCCAGGACGACATGACGGAGAACATCTTCCACCTGGTTCTCGCGCGTCCGGAGGGGCCGGGCATCGAGACCAAGCCCGGCACGAAGGGCCTTGGCCTGTTCTTCGTGCCCGCCCACCACTTCGACCCGGAGACAGGTGAGCTGACCGGCGAGCGCAACGGCGTCTTCGTCACCGGCGTCGAGCACAAGATGGGCATCAAGGCGTCAACCACGTGTGAGCTGACCTTCGGCCAGCACGGCACCCCCGCCAAGGGCTGGCTCGTCGGCGACAAGATCGACGGCATCGCGCAGATGTTCGATGTCATCGAGCACGCGCGGATGATGGTCGGCACCAAGGCCATCTCCACGCTGTCGACCGCGTATTTGAACACCCTGGAGTACGCCAAGGAGCGCGTGCAGGGCGCCGACCTCACCCAGATGCTGGACAAGACCGCGCCGCGCGTGACCATCACGCACCACCCGGACGTGCGCCGTGCGCTGATGACGCTGAAGGCCTACGCCGAGGGCCTGCGGGCTGTCTACCTCTACACCGCGACGTACCAGGACAAGATCGCCCTGGGCAAGGCCGCTGGTGACGACGTCGACCTGCTGGAGCGCATCAACGACCTGCTGCTGCCGATCGTGAAGGGCGGCGGCTCCGAGCGGAGCTGGACGCTGCTCGGCACCGAGGCGCTGCAGACCCTGGGTGGCTCCGGCTTCCTGCAGGACTACCCGATCGAGCAGTACGTCCGTGACGCCAAGATCGACACCCTGTACGAGGGCACGACGGCGATCCAGTCGCTCGACTTCTTCTTCCGGAAGGTCGTCCGCGACAAGGGCCAGGCGCTCGCGCACGTGGCTGGCGAGATCACGCAGTTCATCGAGTCCGAGAGCGGTAACGGCAGGCTCAAAGAGGAGCGTGCGCTGCTGAAACAGGCGCTGGACGACGTCCAGGGCATGCTCGGCGCGCTGATCGGCTACCTCACCGCGTCGCAGGACCAGCCGGACAACCTGTACAAGATCGGCCAGCACTCGGTGCGGCTGCTGCTGTCCGTCACCGACCTCCTCGTCGGTTGGCAGCTCCAGAGGCAGGCCGAGGTCGCCGTCGCCGCGCTGGACAACGGCGCGAGCGACAAGGACCGGTCGTTCTACGAGGGTAAGGTCGCGGCAGCGTCGTTCTTCGCCAAGACGGTGCTGCCCGAGCTCACCGCCCGCCGCAAGGTCGTCGAGTCCGCCGACAATGGCCTGATGGACCTGGACGAAGCAGCCTTCTGATCGAGGGGCGTCCTGACGGCGGCGTAGCGCTCGCCTGATCGTTCGTAGTCCGCGGGCCCGGGGTGTACGCCCGGGCCCGCGTCGCATCTTGGTGCCGTGTCCCCCGTTCCGGACGCCATGTCCCCCGTTCCGGACGCCATGTTCGCCTCTCCAGACGCCGTGTTCGTCGTGCCCGCCATCGTGTCCTTCGCTCTGGACGCCGTGTACTTCGTTCCGCGCGTCGTGGTCGTCGTTCCGCGCGTCGTGGTCGTCGTTCCGTGTGCCGTGTCCCCCGTTCCGGACGCCGTGTGTCACAAAGCCCTGGGGACTTCCGCGGTCGCTGTGGCAAGGTCGCTGTTGTGAGCGGTATCAACATCAGCGAGAAGTTGGCCCAATTCAGCGAGCACTGGTCTCCGAAGACCATCGCGACGATCAACGACTACGATGTTCGGCTGGTAAAAGTGCAGGGCGAGTTCGTCCGCCACAACCACGCCGACACCGACGAGCTGTTTCTGGTGATCGACGGTCAGCTCACGATCCGCTTCGGCGATAGCGAGGTCACGCTGGGACCCGGTGAGCTGCACGTAGTTCCGCGCGGCGTGTACCACCAGCCGGTCGCCGAAGGCGAGACGTCGATCCTGCTTTTCGAACCGAGCGAGACCGTCAACACCGGCGATGCGGGCGGGGAGTTGACCGCCGAGCGGACACGCCTCTGAGCACGCGCACGGCGAACACCGCGTCCGGAGCGGGGGATACGGCGCTGGGAGCGGGGGACACGGCGTTCTGAGGGGCGAACATGGCGTCGCGAACGGGGGACACGGCGTCGCGAACGGGGGACACGGCGCTGGGCTGTTTGACGCAACTTCGGGTGGATTGGGCGTGGGGTGAAACTTCCGGGATCGCGCGAGCGAACGTGGGTTAACACGCTCAACGTCTGGGGGTGCGGGTCTTGTTGCGTCGGCGAACCGTGCGAGCTCGGACGGCGCTGGCGAGAAGTGCCGTCGCCGTCTGTGTCGCTGTCGGACTGATCACCCCGCTGCCCGCACAAGCGGTGCCAGCAGCCACGGGGGCAACAGCCACCGGAGCCGCCACGGCAGCCACGGGGGCAACAGCCACCGGCGCGACAAGCACCGCCGCAGCCGCCGCTGTCCCCAGCGGCTTCTCCGATGACGTCGTCATCGAGGGCCTGAACGTCCCCACAGCAGCGGCGTTCGCCGACGACGGGCGCGTGTTCGTCGCAGAGAAGAGCGGCATCGTCAAGACGTTCGACTCGCTCACCGACACCACGGCCACCGTCACCGCCGACCTGCGCGGCCCCGTGTACGACTACTGGGACCGGGGCATGCTCGGCGTGACCGTCCATCCGGACTACCCCGCCAAGCCGTACCTGTACGTGCTTTACAGCTTCGACCGCAAACCGGGCGGCGGCCAGTGGGGCGACGCCTGCCCCACGCCGCCCGGCCCGAACGAGAAGGGCTGTGTGATCGAGGCCAGGCTGTCCCGGCTCACGCTGAATAGCAACGGCGTCGCGACCGGTGGCGACCAGCCGCTGCTCACCGGCTGGTGCCAGCAGTACCCCAGCCACTCCATCGGCACCGTCGCGTTCGGCCCGGACGGCGCGCTCTACGTCGGTTCGGGCGACGGCTCGAGTTTCACCTTCGTGGACTACGGCCAGGTAGGCAACCCGTGCGGCGACCCACCAGGGCCAGCGGGCACCGACCTCAGCGCGCCGACCGCCAGGGGCGGGTCGCTGCGGTCGCAGTCGGCGCGGCGGCCGGCGGGCGACCCGATCTCGATGGACGGCTCTATCCTGCGCATCGACCCGGAAACCGGCGCCCCGATGCCGGGCAACCCGTTCGCGGGCAGCGGCAACGCCAAGAAGCGCCGGATCATCGCCTACGGCATGCGCAACCCGTTCCGGTTCAGCTTCCGGCCGGGCACCAGCGAGATCTGGGTCGGCGACGTCGGCTGGCACAGGTGGGAGGAGATCAACCGCATCCCGGACGCCGCCGACGCCACAGCGGAGAACTTCGGCTGGCCGTGCTACGAGGGCCGTTTCAAACAGCCCAACTACGACAACGCCGGCCTCACCGCGTGCGAGTCGCTCTACACCGGCGCGCGCCAGAACGCGCCGTACTACACCTACCACCACCAGAACGAGGTGGTCGCTGGCGACGGCTGCGGCACCGGCGGCTCCTCCATCAGCGGCATCGCCTTCGAGGACGGCACAAGCGACTACCCGCTCGGCTACCGGGGCGCGTTGTTCTTCGCGGACTCCTCGCGCGGCTGCATCTGGGCGATGCGGCGCGGCACCGACGGCCAACCCGACCCGAGCAGCATCGAACTGTTCGCTGGCGACGTCGTCCGCCCGGTGCAGCTGCTCCTCGGGCCGGGCGGCGACCTGTACTACATCGCGCTCGACGTCGGCGAGCTCCACCGCATCAGCTACAACGACGGCAACAACCGGCCGAACGCCGTCGCCAATGCCGACCCGACGTCGGGACCGGCGCCACTGACCGTCCGCTTCGACGGCACGGCGTCCAGCGACCCGGACAGCGATGCCCTCAGCTACGCATGGGACCTCGATGGGGATGGCGCCTACGACGACGCCGCGACGCCGACTGCGACCCGCACCTACCCGACGGACGCCAGGGTGCGGGCGAAGCTTCTGGTGACGGACCCGCGCGGGCTGTCCGACGTCGACACGGTGACCATCACGGCCGGTAATCCACCGGTCGAGGAGCCCACCGTCACGATCGACACCCCGAGGACGGACCTGACCTGGCGCGTGGGCCAGACGGTGTCGTTCTCCGGGCACGCGACCGATCAGCAGGACGGCGACCTGCCGCCCACCGCGCTGGACTGGAAGCTCACGCAGCAGCATTGCCCCGACGGTGTGTGCCATTCCCACGACGTACGGATGTTCCGCAGCGCCGCGTCGGGCTCGTTCATCGCGCCTGACCACAGCTATCCGTCCTATTTGGAGCTGAGGCTCACCGCGACGGATTCCGAAGGCAACCGCACGACCAGCGAACCCCTCCGGCTCGACCCGAGGACCGTGTGGCTGGACTTCGACACCAGGCCGCGCGGCCTCGACCTGGTCGTCGAGGACAGGGAACAGACGCCGTTCAGCCGCAGGGTCATCGTCGGCTCGCGCAACACCATCGCCGCGCCGGACCCGCAGGGGTACTACCGGTTCGCCAGGTGGTCGGACGGCAGCGCGCGCAGTCACGAGATCACCGCGCCCGCGACCCGGACGACGTACACGGCGCACTACGCCATCGGCACCGAGGTGCGGTCGTGGCACAGCGCGCGGTTCATCACCTTCGGCGACACCGTGCGGGTCAAGGGCACCTACACGCGCACGGACACCGGCGGGCCGCTGAGCGGGGTGTCGATCCGGCTGGTCGGACGTCCGCCGGGCGACACGGGCTGGCAGACCGTGGCGTGGAAGCAGACCAACCCCAACGGCGTCGTCGTGTTTTCCCAGAAGCCGACGCGGAACCGGGAGTACCGGCTGATCTACCACGGCAACTCGACGTACAAGGGCGTCACGTCGGCGTGGCACCGGGTCGCCGTGCGGCAGCGGGTGCGGGCGTTCTTCTCCGACCCGACGCCGCGCCCCGGCGAGCGGGTGCGCCTCTTCGGCCGCGTGCTCCCGGAGCACCCCGGCAAGTGGGTGCGGATCCAGCTCCTGCGGGACGGCGAGTGGGTCGCGGCTGGCACCCGGCAGCTCTCATCCGAAAGCAGGTACCGGCATGACGTCCGCTGGGACCGGCCGGGTGACTACTACTACCGGGTGTACCGGTGGCGACACCACGACCACGCCTGGGCCGTGAGCCCGGTCCGCAAGCTCACCGTCCGGTGGCGGCACGACTAGCCACGGCGCACCGGAGCCCGGCGCGCCGTGGCCGCTAACTGCTCTTCGTGCAGATGATCTGCGGCAGCGGGTTGTACCTCACCGTGCGCGGCTCCTTGCGCACCAGTTCGCCGCTGTTGATGTCGTAGAGGAGGCGGGTGTCGGTCACGGTGAACCCGTCGATGCCCGACGACGGCTCGCATTTCGGGTCGTCGTTCTTCTGCTTGCCCGCCTTCTTGATGTCGCGCTTCTCGCTGGTCTGCGACTCGACGCGGTAGCGCTTGGTGCCCCAGATCTTCACCGTGATGCTCTCCGGCGTCCAGAACGTCTGGAGGGCGACGCCGGTCGGGGCGTCGTTGGTGAACGCGACGTCGATGACGCTCTGCCCGTTGGGGTACATGTACACCGTCGCTTCCCGCGCCATCGGGTAGCGGCTGATGTAGTAGCTGTGCTCCTGGTGGCCTGCGTCCTTGAGTCCCGCGAAGT
>WHUD01000125.1:13438-13819 GCA_009377385.1 Actinophytocola sp. | reverse complement strand
CCGAGATCAGGCTTCTCGGTGTTCGCACCGGGACACACCGACCCGCATTCCGCGCTCGGTACCGCGACACTGGCAGGGCTGCTCGCCGTCCGGCACGCCATGATCGAGCTGAGCATCGCCGGTGAGCTGGTCTACATGGGAGAACCCGCGGAGAAGGTCCAGGGCTCCAAGGTCGTGCACGGGCTTCGGGGCTACTACGACGATGTGGACGCGATCGTCTCCTTCCACCCGTTCTACCTCCTTCCGCTGTGCAACACCGCACGATGGGACACGCACTGCGGTGCGTACTACAGTCGGATCTACACCTTCGTCTGCGCTGAACCCGAGACATGGGGCAGCGCCACCGCCGCCCCCATCCCGGCCGCACACTCCTCGGCGCGC
>WHUD01000125.1:0-13428 GCA_009377385.1 Actinophytocola sp. | reverse complement strand
CGGCGCGAACGCCGCACTGTTCACGTTGTACTCGCTGACCAAGACCACGGCCGACGGGATGCTGCCCGCGATGGGCGGCTGGTCGCTCACCGAGGCGGTGCTCGCGGCCGGGCAGTCGACCGCGGACAACCAACCCGCTCGGCTCGCGCGCATGCAGTACAGCTGGCGATGTCCCGATGTGGCGTCGGCGGAGGCGGTACTCGCGGTACTCGATCGCAACGCCAGGCTGGCGGCGGATGCGGCGCATTGCCTGCTCGACACCCGCTGGGTCGCGCGCAACCGCCCAGGGCTGCCCAACCACGAGCTGGCCACGGCGACCTGGGCGAACCTGCGCCTGGTTGGCGCGCCTCGATGGGGCGAACCCGCGCGCGAGGTCGCCAGGCGCAACTGGACCTCCGACGACTACGTCGAGATGACCTGGTACGCGCCGACCGCACGCTTCTACGTCGCGCGGCCGACGCTGACCACGGCCGACGGGTGCGGGGACTACCCGGCGTGGGTGTTGAACGCCTTGGGCGGCATTCCGGAGACCATCGACCCGATGATTCGCACCGCGGGAAACGTCGTCGCGGGAACCCTCATCGACCTTTTCCTGAAGCCGGAGCTGCTGCGGCGCGCCAAGGCCGAGCATGCCAGGCGGGTGGCCGAGTACGGGAACATCGCGCCGCTGTTGCCTGCCGACTTCACCCCACCGACGGAGCTGAACTGGCCTGACTACATCACCGGCCCCGCGGGGCGGCAATGGCCCATCGCCGCCGACGATGTCCCGCACATGGCGGAGGCACGCTCATGACAGGCGACCCGGTGCTTTTCCGAGGCGGGCCGATCCGCACCATGGCGGGCGATGACCTGGCGGCGACGCCGCCGGAGGCGCTGCTCGTCGAACAAGCCAGGGTGCGTGCGGTCGGCACGCTTTCGGACGTCCGTGCCGCCGCATCCCGAGCCCCACGCGAGATCGACCTCGACGGCAGGGTGTTGCTGCCAGGGTTCGTCGACGCCCACGCTCACACCCTGCTGCATGGCTGCGCACTCGACTGGGTCGACCTCTCCGGCACGACGTCGATCGACGATATCGTCACCGCGCTGCGCGTCCGCGCGAGGAACACGCCGGGACGACCGGTGCACGGCTACGGCTACGACCAGTCACGGCTACGCGACAAGCGTCACCCGACAAAGTCCGATCTGGACCGCGTCGCTACCGCCGTTCCGGTACGGATCCAGCACGCGAGCGGACACGGGTACGCGGTCAACTCCCTCGTCCTGCGGCAGGCAGACATACACAGGGACACGCCGACACCGCAAGGCGGCCGCATCGACCGGGACGCGGAAGGCACCCCGACCGGAGTCGTCTTCGACGCCGCCTGCGACCTGCTTACCGGGACGGACGGGGTCAAGGTCGGCAACCACGGCCCCAACTTCCACCAACCCATGCCGCCCGCCGAGGTAGCGAGGCTGTTCGAGCTCGGCCAACGCTCGCTGCTCGCCGCAGGCATCACAACGGTATGCGACGCGCAGGTCACCGAGCTGGAGATGGGCGCGTACCTGCGGGCGAGAGACGAGGGCACACTCACGATCAGGGCACACCTGCTGATGCTGTCCAGCGCCATCGAGCATCTCGTTGGCATCGGACTCGGTGCGCGGCTTGGCGACGCGAGGCTGCGGCTGTCCGGGGTGAAGGTGTACGCGGATGGTTCGGTCATCGCCCGCACCGCGCGCCTCGGTGGGAACGGATGCTGTGAGACACCTTCGCCGGTCGGCCACCTCTACCACGAGCCATCCGAGCTGACCACGCTCATCATGACCGCGCACCGGCTCGGCCTGCCCGTCGCGACGCACGCTCAGGGCGAGATGCCCATCGGGCTGGTGCTCGATGCGGTGGCACGCGCCCGCGCGATCGAGCGGAAACCACACCTCATCCACCGGATCGAGCATTGCGGATTTCCGACAGGGGAACAGCTGCGGCGCATGGCCGAGCTCGACGTCGTTCCGGTACCGCAACCGATGCAGGTACATGTCTTCTGCGACTCGTTGCTCGACGAGTTCGGCGCCGGTGGCGGGCGGCTCTATCCCTGCGGCGCGTTCGAGCGGTGCGGACTGCCCGTCGTGGTGTCGTCGGATGCCCCTGTCACCCAGCCTGCCCCGCTGCGGGCGGTGTCGGCGGCGATCACAAGGGCAACGACCGGCGGCAGGCTCGCAGGCGGTGCCGCGCTGCGCGCGAGTAAGGCGGCTGCGCTGCTCGGTACGAACCGCACGCCCGCCCGGCTGCTCGGCGCCCATGACATCGGGACACTCGCCGTCGGCGCCCGCGCCGACATGGTGCTGCTCGATACCGACCCCGTCACCGCCGACCCGGATCAGCTGGCGCTGGCCGGGGTGACCGAAACCTGGGTGGCAGGCACACCCGTGTGGATCTCGCAGGAAGGAACGTCATGACAACGTCGATCGCACTTGTCCGCGCACCAAGCGCACGCCTTGAGGAAGGGATCGTCACCTACATCGAGCGCACGCCGGTCGATGTCGAGCTGGCACGACGCCAGCACGACAACTACCGGACATCGCTCAGCGATGCGGGCTGGGACGTGCGGTTCGCCGACCCCGCTGACGACCAGCCGGACTCGGTGTTCATTGAGGACACTGTCGTGGTGTGCGACGACCTCGCGGTCGTCACCCGCCCAGGAGATCCGGAACGGCGCGGTGAGCTGCCCGGTGCTGAAAAGGCCGTCCGGCAGCTCGGCTTGCGGACGGCCGCCATCGAAGCACCGGGAACCCTCGACGGCGGGGACGTGCTCCAGGTCGGCGCCACTGTCTACGTCGGTTCCGGCGGGCGCACCAACGCCGAGGGAATCCGGCAGCTGCGCGACCACCTCGCTCCGCTTGGCCGTACCGTCGTGCCGGTAAGGCTGCGCGATGTCCTGCACCTGAAGTCGGCCGTGACCGCGCTTCCCGACGGCACCTTTGTCGCCCTGCCCGACCTGATCGAACCGGGAGCGTTTCCTGCGCTGCGCCCGGTGACGGAGGAGGCGGGCTGCCATGTCGTAGCACTGGGCGGGGGAGAGGTGCTGATCAGCGCGTCGGCGCCGCGCACGGCGGACGAGCTGGCCGAGCTCGGCTTCGGCGTGCGGGTCGTCGACATCAGCGAGTTCGAGAAGCTCGAAGGCTGCGTCTCCTGCCTCAGCGTGCTCGTGCGCTTGTGACGCCGCGACTGGGGAGTCCCGCCTATGCTGGGTGAGTCGGGGCGAACATGCGCAGCTTCGCGGGAAGCACGACGATATTCGGGCCAGGGGTGCGCTGCGCTGCCGCGAGGTCGGTGTGGAGAGTATCGGTCGAGCTCAGCGTCGCGGGCACGCCGAATGCGTTTCCGAGTGCCACGAAGTCCGGCCGCGCCAGTTCGGTCGCGCAGGTCCGGCCGAACGCGCCGGATTGGTACTCGCGCAGGATGCCGTACCCGCCGTCGTCGACGATCAACCAGGTGACGTCGAGCTGGTGTTGTACCGCATTGGCAAGTTCGGCGATGCCATACATCGCGCCACCGTCGCCGGAGACCGCGAGCACGCGTCCACCGGTTGCGGCGGCAGCGCCGATCGCGGCGGGCAGGCCGTACCCGAGACCGCCAGCGCCTTGCGCCGTATGCAGCGGAGCCCCGTCGGGATTCCATGCCGACCACGCCCAGTACCCGAGGATTGTCATGTCCCAATAGCTGGGTGTTCCCGCGGGCAGGGCCGTCCGTACATCGGCGAGCACGCGTCGTTCGAGATCGAGTGACTGTGCCGTGAGCCGACGCTCGACCCGGTCGAGCAGCGCGGCGACGGCGGCCTCGGCGTGCCCGTCTGGCTCCCGGGCGGGCACGGCTTCGGCCAGCGCGGCCAGCGTTGGCCGTACGTCGGCGTGGATGCCGAGAGCGGCGTGGTTCGCGGCGAGTTTGCCTTCTTCCGCCTCGATCTGGATGAGCTGTCCCCTCGGTGCGAACCGGTGGTAGTTGGTGGACAGCTCACCGAGACCGGAGCCGGCGACGAGCAGCACGTCGGCGCTGGCGAGGAACTCGGTTGAGTGCCAGTCTTCCAGCCACGACTGGCCGGACAGTGGGTGGTGCCAGCCGAACGCGCCCTTGCCGCCGAAGGTGCACAGCACGGGTGCGCGCAACCGCTCAGCGAGCAACCGAAGCTCGTGCTGTGCGCCGGATCGCACGACGCCACCCCCGGCGAGGATCACCGGGTTGGTCGCCGATCCCAGCAGGTGTGCTGCTTCGGTGATGAGCTCGGGCAACGGATCCAGAGTTGCCGCCCGTGCGGTGACGGAGGTGATCGGTGGCAGGGGAGCAGGAGCGAGCAGCACGTCCTGCGGGATCTCGACCCAGGCGGGGCCGTAGGGCGGTGTCGCGGCGGACGTCCATGCGTCGCGCAGCGCGCTCGGCAGTTGGCTGCCATGCCGGGCTATGTGGACGGACTTCACGACGTCGCGGAAGCTGGCCCGCTGATCGAGTAGCTCGTGCAGGTATCCGTGCCTTCCGCCACCGAGCCCGTCGGTCGGGACCTGACTCGAAATGCCGAGCACTGGGACCGATGCGGCGGCCGCCTCCTGGAGCGAGGCCAGGGCGAGCAGCGCCCCTGGCCCGGTGGACACCAGCAACGGTGTCACCGGCACCGGCCCATCTGGTTCGGTCGCGAGCAGTGTGCGAGCGTAACCGTCCGCCGCGAAGGCGAGGTTGTTCTCGACGCGGGAGCTGATCAGCCGGATGTCCTCGGCTCGGCGCAGCGCTTCGAACAGGCCGAGCGCGTGTTGGCCTGGCAGGCCGAAAACGGTGCGCGCGCCCAGTGCCCGAAGCGTCTCGACGACGACGTCGCCCCCGATCCGCTCCTCGTGGCTCACGACGTCTCCCACGCTCGTGAGCCATCCGCGGCTCCGGAACGCCGCTGGTCGTGCCCGATTGCGAGCAGACTGACCAGGTCGTAGGCGACATGGGCCGCGGCAACGGACGTGACTTCCGCGTGGTCGTATGCCGGTGCGACCTCGACGACGTCCGCGCCGAGAATGTTCATCCCCGCTAGCCCGCGCAGGATCTCGAGCAGTTCCCTGCTGCTCATGCCGCCTGCCTCGGGCGTGCCGGTACCGGGAGCGAAGGCAGGGTCGAGCACGTCGATGTCCACCGAGACGTAGAGCGGGCGGTCACCGACGCGCTCACGGAGGGCGGCAACCGTCTCATCGACGCCGCGTCGTAGCACGTCGGCGGCGGTGACGATGCCGAAGCCGAGCTTCTCGTCTTCGTCGAGATCCGCCTTGCCGTACAGCGGGCCACGGGTGCCGACGTGGCACAGCCCACTGGTGTCGAGGATGCCTTCCTCCGCAGCACGGCGGAACGGCGTGCCGTGCGTGTACGGCTCGCCGAAGTAGGTGTCCCAGGTGTCCAGATGGGCGTCGAAGTGCAGCAGCGCGATCGGGCCATGTCCGCGGGCGGCAGCGCGCAGCAACGGCAGCGCGATGGTGTGGTCACCGCCGACCGTGACGAGCTTCGAGCCGCGTTCGCCGATCTCGATCGCGGCCTGTTCGAGTGTCTCGATCGACTCGCCGATGTTGAACGGGTTCAGTGCGACGTCCCCGCCGTCCGCGACCTGGGCGGTGGCGAACGGTGAGACGTCAAGTGCCGGGTGGTACGGGCGCAACAACCTGCTCGCTTCGCGTACCGCCGCGGGGCCGAACCTGGCGCCTGGCCGGTAGGAGACACCGGCGTCGAACGGAACGCCGAGTACGGTGATGTCGGTGTGTGCGACGTCGTCGGTGCGCGGTAGCCGCGCGAAGGTCCCGAACCCAGCGAAACGTGGCACGGCCGATGAGTCAACGGGCCCGATGTACGTGTTGTCGGTCACGATGTCCTTTCTGGATGGTGCTCAGCGTGTTGCCGTCAACGATTCCGTCGCCCCGGACGGTTCGCCTTCGCCCTCCCCGCGAAGCCTGCGGTCCCACTCGGCGAGCACCGTCTCCGGCGTGCGGGGCGTCAGCAAGCTGACGACGACGTAGGCGACCAGACTGGCGCCAAGGCCGTAGTAGATCGGCTCGTTGGCGAGCATGCCGTGGGTGATCATCGAGACGACGACAACCACCGAGCCAACCGCCATCCCGGCAACGGCGCCGAGCAGGGTGCCGCGCCGCCACAGCAGGGCACCGAGGATCGCGACGAGCAGGCCGCCGACGAGGATGTTGTATGCCACTGTCAGCGCGGCGACGACGTCGGTCACCACGGTCGCGATCCCGATGGCCAGCAGCCCGATGACCAGTGTGATGACTCGGTTGGTGCTGGCCTCGCCGTCATGCGTGCCCGCACGGGAGAAGCGGCGGAACCTGCTGAGGATGTCCGTGCTGCTGACCGCTGAACAGGCGATGAGTGCCCCGCTCGCGGTGGACATCAGCGCGGCGAGTGCTGCCGCGAGCACCAGGCCCCGCACCCCTGGCGGAAGCAGGCCTTCCGTTACCGTGGCGAAGGCGTTGTCGGCGACCGCAAGGTCCGGGTACATCACCTTGGTTGCGGTACCGATCAGTGCGCCCGCGATCGCGTAGACAACGCAGTAGAGGCCGGAGCCGATGCCGCCATAGGTCGCGACCCGTGGACTGCGTGCGGTGAAGACTCGCTGCCAGATGTCCTGGCCGATGAGGAGGCCGAAGCCGTAGATCAGGATGTAGGTGACGATCGTGCCGCCGCCGATGCTGGTGAACGAGAAGTAGCTCGCGTCCAGCTTCGCGCGCATGCCGTCGAAGCCGCCTGCGGAGATCACCGCCGCGGGCAGCAGGATGGCGAAGAAGCCGACGGTCGTGATGACGAACTGGGCGATGTCGGTAAGCGTGATCGACCACATCCCGCCAAGCACGGAGTACAACACGACGATGCCGCCGCCGATGAGAATCCCGACGAGACCTGGCAGGTCGAACAGGACCGTGAAGATGGTCCCGAACGCAAGCATCGAGGTCACGGTGATCATCAACGTGTACAGCCACATCACGCCCCCGGACGCGATACTCGTCGCCCCGCCGTAGCGCAGGTCGAGCAGCTCGGAGACGGTGTAGAGCCGCAGCCGCACCAGCCTGCGTGCGAAGAGCGCGTGCAGGATCAGGATGCCGAGACCGATCGTGAGGACGAGCCACGCGCCCGAGATGCCATGCGTGTAGCCGAGTGCGACCCCGCCGACCGTAGATGCGCCACCGAGCACGACCGCCGACATGGTTCCGGAGTACAGGAACCAGCCCAGTCGCCTGCCTGCGACGAGGTAGTCGCTTCGGGTCCTTGCCAGCCGCAGCCCGTACCAGCCGATGCCGATCATCCCGATGACGTATCCCGCGATCACCGCGTAGTCAGCCATGGGTCCTCCTTGCGTTCCGGGGTCGCTCGCCACCGTAGGCACGGCGCGTCCGGCAAGGAATGGGATAGTTCATCCCAGATTGTCGTAGCATCTAGATGAAATGACCACCATCGCGCAGCCCAGTGAAGCGGAGACGACCGTGCCGTTGCGATCGGTCGTCGCTAATCAAGAGCTCGCGCTCGATGTGGTGCGGGATTCACTGCCTGCAGGCGCGCTCGAGCGACCGGTGCGCTGGGCCCATGTCAGCGAGCTACTCGACCCAACGCCCTACCTGCACGGCGAGGAGCTGCTGCTCACCGCGGGCGTGAACCTGCCGACCGCCGCCGAAGACGTGGCGGCCTATGTCCGGCGGCTCAAGGATGCCGGTGTCACGGCGCTTGGCTTCGGTATCACTCCGCCGCAGCACGAGGTGCTGCCGCCCGAGCTGCGAGACGCCTGTGTCCGGCACGGTCTCCCGCTGCTTGTCGCATCGACGCGGACCCCCTTCCTTGCGATCAGCAGAGCGGTTTCGCTCGAGATCAGCCGTGCGGCGCAGCGTGAACAGCACAGGATCGCCGAGGCGCGGGAGGCACTCACCAGGCTGGCAGGCGCAGGTGCGAGCGCACTGGTGCGCGAGTTGGCCGAACGGATCTCTGGCTGGCTGGCTCTGGTGAGATCCGACGATCAGATGACCGCTGAGTCCGGTGCCCCCTGGCCGTTTCCGGCCGAGGTCGATGCGCTCCTCGCGCATCTGCGGGCCGGGTCAGGGATTCGCAGCGCCACGACGACCATGGCCGACGGCACCCACGTCGTCGCGCAACCGGTCTCTCCGCAGGCGGTCGCGTCGCACCTGCTCGTCACGGGCAAGCCGGACCGGTTCACCCGGACCGACCTGGCGATCATCGCCATCGGGGCGGCCTTGCTCGGCTTGGTCGGGCGGACCGGATCGGATACCGCGCGGCTTGGCTCGGCCGCGGTGTCAGGTGCGCTCGCTGACGTCCCGCAGGCGGAAGTACTGGCCCAGCTGATGCCGGCACCGGACTACCGCCTGGTGGCGGGTATCCCGGTCGGCGCGGGGCCGCGTGAGGCGGAAGCGGGCTACGACTGGCTGCGCACGCGGCTCGACACCCCGCTGGTGCGACTGAGCCCCGGACCTCGCTTCACCGCCATCACCGGTCGGGCACCCGGCGCCGACACCCTCGCGGACCTGCGCGAACACGGCTGGCTGGTCGCGGTGGGCGGCCCGGTACCTGCCGAACGGCTGCCGAACGCGGTCGCGGAATTGCGAACCCTGTCGCACCGTGCGGTCTCGCTCGGCAGACCGGTGACATTCGACGCTGCGGACAGCCTCGCCGCGCTCGTCCCGCCGGCAGCGGCAGCCGCATTCGCCCAGCGAGCGCTGGCAGAGCTCAACCGGCTGGACAACGAACGCGGCGACGACGTCCTGGTGCGCACCTTGCGTAGTTGGCTGGCACACCACGGCAGGTGGGACCGCGCAGCAGAAGCTCTTGGCGTGCACCGCAACAGCGTGCGACATCGCATCGCGCAGGTCGAACGGGCCCTCGGTGTCGACCTCAGTGACCCCGACACCCGCATGGAGCTATGGTTTGCCCTGCGCTGGTCCTGCTGAGGATCAGCTGAACTTGGTCGTCGGCCGCTCCTGCCGTTCCCCGTCAAGATAGACGTCGACCTTCTCGTCGAAGAACGCGACAAGACCGGCCACGTCCTCCGCCTCGGGAATCGGCGACTCGTACGACCACACCACGTCTTTGTGCGTGGTGTCGCCAACCCTGGCCGAGAAGTAGGAGGCGTCCCCCTTGATCGGGCAGTGGGTCGCGGCCTCCGTCCGCTCGAGCAGGTCGAAACGTACGTCCTCGCGCGGCAAGTAGTAGCGCGGCGGGAAGCCCTTCTCCCGCAGCACCGTCGGTCGCCTCGAGTCGGCGATCGCCACACCGTCGATCTCGACGCGCACGTGCGTGTCGCTCGGATCGATCCGCATGTATTCGGAGATGTCCATGTACCGACTTTACCCACGCGGCTACCGTGATGGCTGGCATGCGACGACGAGGGCAGCCGACTTGTCCGTCCGGGGCGGGCTGGTTAGAATTGACTGACGAGTCAGGATAGGAGTGTGGTGATGCCGCGCGTCAGCGTGGAGGCGCAACGCCGCGAGCAGATCCTGTCCGCGGCGTGCGAGGTGATCTCCGAGATCGGCTTCAAGTCGCTCCGCATCGCCGACGTCGCGAAACGCGCCGGAACGAGCACCGGCACCGTGCACTACTACTTCACGACCAAGCGCGACGTGATGCACGCGGCCTTCGAGCACAACTTCGCCCACTCGCTCGACCGGCGCAAACCCATCCTCGATGAGTACCCCGACCCACGGGAGCGGCTGCGCGCCTTCATCGCGTCGTACCTGCCGGAAGACCAGGTCACGCTCCGGGCGTGGCACGTGTGGGCCGAGCTGTGGGTAGAGGCATTACACGACTCTGACCTGCAAGAACTCAACGAACGGGTCTACGGCGAGTGGCGCAGGACCGTCGCGGCCATCATCCGTGACGGACAGGATGCGGGCTACTTCGCGGACGGTGACCCGGTGATTCGGGCGAACGCCCTGATCTCCATGATCGATGGGCTCGCCCTCCAAGTTCTGCTCGGCTCACGGAACATGACCGTCGAGCGGATGCGGACGGCGTGCGACGAGGTGCTGCAGGCGTTCGGCCTCGCACCCGCGCAGTGATCGACGAAGCACTCCCGTAGCACTTTTTCGTCGAACCCTGACGCTTGACACGGAAGGGTGATTGCGGTCACTATCCAATAAATAAATAACTGACGCGCCAATCAAATATGGAGGGTCGCGTGTGTAGGACCACACAGCTTCTGCTGGCGATTGCCGCCGTCGCCGGTCTTGTGTTCGCAGCTGGATGTTCGACCGGCGAGACCGAGAGCGCCAAGGGCTATGGCGACTGCCGGGTCTACGGCAAGGCGGGATCCATCTCCCTTGACTCGACGGCCCCCGGCGTCCTGACCTTGCAGACCACCCTCCCATCGCCGGGGTGGTGGAAGGGGGAGACGCCGGAAACCATCACAGGGGGCTACGAGTACTGCCTGGCGGCGAACATCGCGCACCGCGCCGGACTTGACACCGTGCAGGTCAAGAACGTCTCCTTCGACGCCCTTGTGGCAGGCCAGACCAAGGACTACGACATCGCGATGGCGCAGATCTCGGTCACGCCGGAGCGCGAGAAGGTCGTCACGTTCTCCGAGCCGTACTTCGACTCCAATCTGGGCGTCCTCGCTCCCTCCGACAGTGACATCGCGGCGGCGGACCTTGCCGATCGGAAGGTCGGTGTCCAGCTGGGAACCACTGCCGTGCCGTGGACCAAGGACGTCCTGAGCCCGAGCACCGAGCCCAAACTCTTCCAGGACACCACCTCGATGGTGACGGCCGTGACCTCTGGCATCACCGACGCGGCGATCCAGGACACCGCGATCATGCTTGGTTTCGCCAAGAACTCCGCGGGCGCTCTCGAGGTGGTCGGCCAGTTCGAGACCGGAGAGCACTACGCCGCCATCTATCCCAAGGCGTCGCACAACGCCGACGCGATGAACGACGCCATCAGCGCCATGCGCAAGGACGGCACGCTCGACAAGCTCTCGGGCACATGGCTCGGACCGGAGCTAGGCGGAGATCCCGCTGCCGTCCCGGTGTGGCACGTCAAGTGAGTGATCCGGTGACTGCCGAGCTCAGCGCCGCCGCGGAGCCCTCGGTCCCGCCAACGCCACCGCAGCGGGTCGTGCCGGCGGCAGCCATCGCCCTCGCGGTCTCCGGCCTGTGCGGCCTCGTCGCGCTGAGTGCATTGTGGTCACTGCACTCGATGCTCGGCAGCCCCGCGTCAGGGGTCACCGTCCTGCTTGGCGCTTTCGGTGTGGCAGCACTTCTGCCGCTGGTGCCTGCGCTCAGGGCGTTCAACACCGCCCGCGTCAGGGGCCGGTTCCTTGCCGACGGTGACCTCGCCGCTGCCAGGGCAGCCGCAGCGCGAGGCAGGGACCAGTCGCACACCGCGCTCGGCTACGCGCTTGCCGTGCTGATCTGTGCCGCCCTGGTGTGGTTCGCCACCGCGAACGACGGCGCGATCTCCCGCACCTTCCTGCGTTGGGAGTTCATCGAGACGGCGTGGCGCAGCGTCGCGGATGCGTTTTGGGTCAACGTCAAGGTCGCCGTCGGTGCCGAGGTGCTTGTGCTCGTCTTCGGGCTGCTCATCGCCATCATGCGACTGCTGCCGGGCCAGGCGGGGCGTCCGCTTCGCTGGATCGCGATCGGCTACGTCGACACCTTCCGCGCCATCCCGAGCATCATCGTGCTGTACCTCGTCGGGTTCGGGCTCTCGCTGGCCGAGGTTCCCGTCGTGAAGGACCTCCCGCCGATATGGCTCGCCATCGTCGCTCTCACGCTGACGTACTCCGGCTACGTCGCTGAGGTCTATCGCGCCGGGATCGAGTCCATCCATCCCGGCCAGTGGGCGGCCGCACGGTCCCTTGGCCTCTCCTACGGGATGACCCTCCGGACCGTGATCGTGCCGCAAGGTGTACGCCGTATCGTTCCACCGCTGCTCAACGACTTCATCGGACTGCAGAAGGACACCGCGCTGATCGGCGTCATGGGCGTCACCGATGCCTTCACGCAGGCTCGGCTCACCGCATCGAACGTCTTCAACCTCTCGCCAGTCATCGTCGTCGCCGTCCTGTTCGTGGTGATCACCATTCCACAGGCACGCTTCGTCGATCGGCTGCTCGCAAGGGAACAGCGCAGGGCCGGGAGGCCGTCATGACCTTCTTGCAGATCAGGGACGTGCACAAGGCGTACGGCGACGCCGATGTACTCAAGGGCGTCAGCCTCGACGTGGCCAAACATGAGGTCGTCTGCCTGATCGGCGCATCGGGGTCAGGCAAGTCCACGCTGCTGCGGTGCATCAACGCACTCGAGCCGATCAGCGGGGGCGAGATCCGAGTCGACGGCGACGTGGTGAGTGGACAGGGCGTCGACGTCAACCGGCTGCGACGCAATGTCGGCATCGTCTTTCAGTCCTACAACCTGTTTCCGCACATGACCGTGCTGCGCAACGTCACGCTGGCGCCGACGATGGTCGGTGGCGTTCCGAAAGCACAGGCCACTGAGCACGCTCTTGCGCTGCTCGAGCGAGTCGGGATGAAAGACAAGGCGGACTGCTATCCCGAGTCGCTCTCCGGCGGGCAGCAGCAGCGAGTGGCCATTGTCCGAGCCCTCGCTACGAATCCGCAGGTGCTGCTGCTCGACGAGATCACGGCCGCACTCGACCCCGAGCTGGTCGGTGACGTTCTCGCGATCGTCCGCGAGCTCGCACAGGACGGCCTGACCATGCTGCTCGCGACACATGAGATGGGCTTCGCCCGTGACGTCGCTTCCCAGGTCTGCTTCCTTGACGACGGCACCATTCTCGAGCGGGGCACCGCGGCCGAGATCTTCGAGGATCCGCAGGAAGAACGCACCCGCCAGTTCCTTGCCAGGGTTTTGACAGCAGGAAGGCTCTGATATGACCCGCACCGTCAGAGACGGCATCGACCTCAGCCAGGAGCGCAAAGACTTCGTCGCGCTGGCTCGGGAGTTCGCCGCGCGCGAGATCCGTCCGCGCTCCAGGGACGTCGACGAGGCCGATACCGAGTCACCGATGGATCTGTGGGCCGCAGCGGCCGACGTCGGGCTGAGTTCCTACATGCTCCCCGCGGAGTACGGCGGGGGCGGCGTGACCGACCTCGTCACCCAATGCCTCGTGCAAGAAGAGCTGTGCCACGGTGACATCGGTATCGGCAACTTCGTGACCTCCAACTCGTTCTTCGCAGCTCCCATTCAGGAACTGGGCACCGCGGAGCAGAAGAAGCGCTGGATCGCACCACTGACCGGCGCGAACCCGCGAATCACCGCGCTCGCCGTCACCGAGCCTGGTGTGGGATCCGACGCCGCCGCGCTACGGACCCGTGCGGTGCGCGACGGCGAGCACTACGTCCTGAACGGACAGAAGACCTGGATCTCCAATGCTCCGTGCGCCGCTCGGATCGTTGTGTT
>WHUD01000124.1 GCA_009377385.1 Actinophytocola sp. | reverse complement strand
GGCCGCTACCGACCGCCCATAAACAAGTACAACAGCATGCTCAAAGCCGTCACCGGACTATTCTTCTTCACTGCTTATGAATAAGCCCTCCGGCAGGATAAGGCCTTTGTCCTATCCAGAGCCGATCCGACACGACCGACACGCTTGCTCAAGGCCTAGTGGGTGTCCGCACCTGCGGACGTGCCACGCGGCATCCCCATCGCCCGCGCAATGCCCTGACAGCGCCGTTCCCGTCGGGGTATATTCCCTTCTGTCATGGCCAATATGCGTCGGTCGCTCAGGGTGGCCGCCGCGTTCGGCGCCGCCGTGAGCGTCAGCGCGTGCGGTCTGTTCGGTGGTGGCGACGACGAAGCGCCATCGTCGAGTCCGCCGCAGCGCCCCTCCGTCACCGCCAGCGACCCCGGATCAGCGTCGCCGCCCGACGGACAGGCCAAGCCGGTCGCCGAGCGCGTGGCGCAGTTCTCGTACACCAGCGAGCCCCCAGCCCCCTTCCCGGAGTCCACCACCTACCTGGTGGCGTCCATGTACGGCATCTACCGCCGCGGTGACACCGCGCAGCTGCAGCTGAGGCTGCGGTTGGTCGGTGACGCCCCCGCGGACTTCGGCGGCAGGGTGCAGTTCCTGCTGAGTGGGCCCAGCCCAATCGAGGACGCGGACCCTTCGTTCTTGGACTCGACCGGGATGACCCTGCTCGACATGCCGGCGGGTAAGGCCTACCTGGTCGCCCGGGATGCGGAGAGCTACTGCCTGTGCTCGGTGAACCCGACGTTCGGCGCGAACATCACCGCCTTGGTTTCGGCCACATACGCCGCGCCGCCGGAGACGGTGTCGTCGATGAGCGTGTACCTGCCGATGTTCGGCGTGTTCCCCGACATCCCGATCACCGACGGCGACCCGCCGGAAACCCCGGAACCGAGCATCGGGCCCGGCCAGTCAGCGCCGAAGATCCTGGTGGCGACGCCACACTCCACCCGGCCCCCGGCGAGAAAACCGGTCGTCGACATCTCCGCCCAGGTCGCCAAGCTCGACCTGTCGGTACGGCAGGAGAAGGACCGGGTGACCCTGGACGCGAACGTGCTGTTCGCTTTCGACAAGGCCACGTTGACCGCCAAGGCGCGGTCGCGGATCGCCGAGGCGGCCGCAATCCTGCGGGAGAAGGCGACGGGAACGGCGGAGGTCCGCGGGTACACCGACAGCAAGGGCTCCCAGGCGTACAACGTGCAGCTGTCGCAGCGGCGTGCCGAGGCCGTCCGTAAGGCGCTGCAGCCGAGACTCGCGGGTACCGGCATCAGGCTGACCGCGAAGGGCTACGGCGAGAAGGACCCGGTAGCGCCGAACACCGTCGGTGGCAAGGACAACCCTGAGGGCCGGGCGCTGAACCGGCGTGTCGAGATCGTCTACCACGAGTGAGGACCATGGTCGGGACGAGACTGTTCGGGTACGCCGCGGGAATGGTGTGCGGCGCCTTGCTGGTCGCCGGCTGTGGCGGGTCGGAGAGCGGTGGGGGGGCGGCCACGACCAGCCCGTCGGTCCCGACGACCCCCGCCACGTCGAGCAGCGCGTCGCTTCCCTCGGCCACGGCGGGCACGGAGATCCCCACGCCGACCGAGACCATCGCCGAGAAGGACGCGACGGTCGGCGCGGCGGGCAGGTGGCGGCAGGACAAGTTTCCCGACCCGTCCAAGGCGCGGTGGACCTTCCAGATCTACGAGCTGCGTCGCCACGGTGGGTACGTGACGCTCGACTTCGGCGCGAAGAGCAGGATCGAGGCGAACCTGGTGAGCGTGTTGGGCGACGCGCTCGGCCGCGACGGCGAGGAAGACGTCAGCGGCGTGTACCTCGTCGACGGGAAGAACAAGAAGAAGCACCTGCCGGTGCGGTACCGCGATCCCACGAATCCCAAGGCCGGCCTGGTCTGCCTGTGCTCGCGAGCGCGTCTCGGGGTCGCCGGGGGACAGACCGGCTACCTCAACGCGACCTTCGCCGCCCCGCCGGAGGACGTGACCAGCGTCGACGTGCACATCCCGCACGTGGGCACGTTCAAGGACGTTCCGATCAGCTGAGCTCAGCCGGCGTTGCCCTTGTTCGGCTGGAGTCGGTTGACGGCGGCCGTTGCCGTCGCGATGTGCTGCTTGTACGTCCCTCGGCCGTTTCCGCCGCACGCCGGCTGCTCGTAGGTGCACCATCGCAGGAATGTGCTGCCGGCGTTGAGGTAGATCTGGTATGCCGCGTTCGCATTGCACTGCGCGTTGTAGACGCATGCGTCAGAGTAGGGGTGGTTGGTGTTGATCTGCCACAGACCCCGGTCGATGGTGTCGTTGCTGTTGGGCGGGCTGCTGATTCCCGGGTTGCAGCCGGACTCCGCCAACGCGACGGCGACGGCGATGATCAGCGTCGGCGTGTCACGCCAGCCCGCGTTGTAGCCAACCTGGGCGCAGAGGTCCGCGCTGCCGGGATCGCCGGGGAGCTGCGGTCCGCCGACCACCGGGATGTCGTACTTCCGCGGCGCGTCCGACACCAGCCGGATCGTGAACAGACGCAGGAAGGAGGCGGGGCTCGCGCCGATCGGCACCCATACGCCGTCGCAGAGCAGGCCGGTGACCGGGGACGGGTTCTCGTCGGCCGGATCCGGCGGCGGATAGGTGCACGTGGGGAAGTCCACCGTCGCGATCGCCTCGGCCTGGGCGCGTCCACCGCGGAACGCCTCGAAGATCCCCTGCAGCCGCTCGTCGCCGCGGACCTCGACCACGGCGTAGTTGGCGAGCAGGCCGCGGTAGTCGATGTGCGTCACAGTCGCGTCGTTCGCCTCGGCATACCTCCGCGCGGCGTCAGGTGTGGTGTCCGGGTCGTAGCCCGCCCACGGGATGAGGCCTTGCACCAGGAAGTCGAGGGCGCGGTCGCGTATCTCCGCGACCGCGCCCAGTGCCGCTGCGTCGGCGGCCGTCTGCGCCCGGGTCCGCATGTCGCCGGCCTTGCCGACGTGCATCAGCGCGACAGCCATGACGAGCACGGCCATGAACGCGACGAGGAAGACGGGGTAGACCCCGCCTTCCTCGTTACGCCGGTACCGCCTCATGCTGGCGCTACTGTCTCCAGTCGTCATCCAAACAGGTCGAGGCCGAGCGCCCGCAGTGCCGCATTGATGCCCCTCCTGATGGTGCCCTGCACGAACTCCGTCAGCGGACCCCGTGCGGCGCCAGTCGCCGCGATCGCGCCAACCGCCAGGGCGGCGGCGAGCAACACGATGAGAGCCACGTACTCGACGGTCGCCTGGCCGTTCTCGCGGCGCTCCCGCATTGCCTCGGCCCGCGCGGCGAAGAAGCTGTGCACCGAGGTGTGGACCGAGCAGTAGACCGACAGCATCTTGGCGTTCATGGTTTCTCCTGTGTGAGTTGGTCCGTGCCTGTTGTTGTCTTCGACGGTACGAGTCGCCGCTTGCGTCGCGAAGGGCCTCGAGTCCCAACTTGGCTACATGGCGGGCCCAATCATCGTTGGGTCCCAGGACCTGGCCGGCTGGACGTCTGGTCGGTGCCCGTCCATCGGGCGATGGCCGCGCCACGGGAGGTGACACCGAGCTTCGCGTAGATCCGGTTGACGTGGTTCTTCACCGTTTTCTCGCTGAGGAACAGCTCCGCGGCGATCTCACCGTTCGCCTTCCCTTGCGCGATGAGGTTCATGACCTCGGCCTCCCGCGAGCTGAGCATGGCGTCGTCTGGCGGCATCGCCTGCTCGGTAAGGGTCGAGGATGACGAAGGGGGCGCAGCCGCCGGCTCGCGAAGCGCGTTCATCACCGCAGCCGCGGCCGGCGGCGACAGCGGGTTCGCACCGGCCGCGGCGGAGCGGATGCAGCGCTGCAGCTCGTCGACACCGAACGTCCCGTGCACGAGGTAGCCGCTCGCCCCGTTACGGATGGCCTCCTGGACGGTGTGCGCATCCTCGGTGTTGGTGAGCATGACGACGTGGCAGCGTTTGCTCAGCTGCTCGACCGCCGCCACGCCGTCCATCTCCGGCATCCGGACGTCGAGCAGGATCAGGTCGAGGTCGCCGACGGTCGACGCCAACTCGATTGCCTGCCTGCCGTCGCCCGCCTCGGCGGCGATCTCGACCTCGCCGCCGGCTTCCAGCAGCGAGACGAGACCGGAGCGGACGATCGGGTTGTCGTCCACGACCATGACGCGCAGCGTGCCGTGAGTCATCGTGCCTCGCCAGGGTGGTGAGCTCGTCGGTCGGCGGGTACCGGCGTCTGCTCGCCGGTGGCCGACACCTGAGGGGTCAGCTGTATCGTCACCGCGACGGTGGTGCCCGCGCCCGGTCGGGCGCGCAGCGTCATGCTTCCGCCTGAACGATTGGCGCGTTCGGACATGCCGAGCAGCCCGAAGTGTCCTTCCGCGACCAGCTCGTCGCGTCGCTCGCCGTTGAAACCGCGGCCGTCGTCGGTGACGGTGAGCTGAAGCATATCGTTCGCGCGTTGCAGCGCCACCTGGACGCGCGAAGCCTCGGCGTGCCGCTCCACGTTGGCGAGCGCCTCGGCGAGTATCGCGGTGGTCTCGTACCTGGTACGCGCCGGGAGGTCGACGTCGTCGGTGGTGGTGAGGTCGACGGGGACGCCGGTGCGCTCCGACCACTCGGTCACCATCGAGGTGACGGTGGGGACGAGCGGTCGTTCCACACCGTCCGCGGCCGCCCGCAGCTCGGAGAGCAGGTCGCGCGCCTCCCGCGACGCGATGGCCGCGGCGGAGGCGATGCGGCGTGCTTCGGTGCTGGCCCGTGCCGGGTCGCGCTCCACCCAGTTGGGCAACGCCGACGCGGCGAACTCGATGCCCCGCACCGTCTTCGCCAGCGAGTCGTGCATCTCCCTGGCGAGCCGGGCGCGTTCCTCGGCGGCGGCCGTCGCCACCTCGGCCTCCCGCCGCGCCTGCTCGGTCGACGCCGTCTCGTCGAGCAGCCGCCTGATCCAGACGCCGAGGAAACCGGCGAGCGGGTAGTACAGCGGCTGGCTGACGATCGTCTGGAAGTTCCACACGTCGGCCGCGCCGGTCTGGAAAGCAACCACCGTGAAGTAGCAGCTCACCTGCAGCGTGGAGATGTAGAGCACGCCCCACCACCGATACAGCAGCCCCGCGATCGCCGACGTGGTGATGGTGAGCAGCAGGAACGGAGTGAGCGATCCGCCCAGGCCGAGCACGACGAACAAGACCACGACGTCGAGGCCGGTGAGGATCGGGTGGCGTTGCAGGACGCGGGCGATGCGTCGCCAAAACACGTAGGCGAGCAGGGACGTGACGAACGCGCCGAGGAACGCGACGATGAACCGCGCGCTGAGCGGGTTGGTGGCCAGCAGCAGCAACGCGAACAACGCGATGACAAGCCGTACCCGCAGCAGTACCCGGCACAGCTGGGCCGCCCTCGGCTGCAGCGTGTAGGAGGAGCTAGCCGAAAACACCGCCGGCTCCTCCCTGGCTCATCGAGATGAGGATGGCGCCGAGCAGCAGGATCAGAGCCGCCGGCACCATCAGGAACGTGACGACGAGCTGGATGCGCGGCGCGGTGCGGGCGGCGCGCCGGCGTGCCTCCTGCGAGGTGTTGCGGCGCATGTCGACACTGATCTCGATGAGCGCCTCGGACAGGGGGGCGCCGAGCTCCTCGGCCTGCAGGACGGCGGTCAGGAACTGCGACAGGGTCGATGATGACGTGCGGCTGCGGACCTGCCGCAGCGCGTCCCGGCGGCTGGTGCCGAGCTCTATCTGCTGCAACGCGAGGGTGAACTCCTCGGCCAGCGGGCCCGGCATGCTCTCGCACACGCGCCACAGCGCCCGACGGAAATCGAGCCCTGCGCTGACCGTGACAGACAAGACGTCGAGGAAGTCGGGCAGCGTCTTCTCGATCTCGGTGGCGCGCCTGCGTGCATACGCCCACAGCATGAGGTCGAGCCAGAACCATCCGAGCAGCAGGAAGACCACGCCGAGGAACCACTGCCGCATGAGGAAGAAGATGACGGCGAAGAACCCGAACAAGATGATCGAGCCGGCCTTGCGGGCCAGGTACACCTCGATCGGGACCGCCCCGGCCCTACCGGAACGGCCGAGCCGCTCGCGCTGTCGCTCGAGTCGCTCGGGCCCGAGCAACGAGCCGAGGAACCCGGCGAACGGACGCCCGGTCGCCTCGACGAGAGCGCTCAGCGGGCCCTTCTGGTCCTTCGGCAGCCGGGCGGCACGTCGCTGGCCCTCGGACAGGGAGAAGTATCTCGGCACCTCGGGCTGCGTCGTCACCAGCTGCCAGCCGCGAGCGGCGAGCAGGACGCAAAGCGCCGCCCCGAGCGCGCAGCCGACGATGAGCAGCGTGGTCATCATAGGTCGACCCTGCTCATCCGGTTGACCGCGCCGACTCCGATCGCGAACAACGAGCAACTGATGGCGAGGACGATCAGCCCGAGTGGGTTGGACGTCATCATCGCGAGCCCGTCCGGCACGACGTGGTTGACCAGGAACAGCATGCCCACACCCATCACCGCGATCAGGTAACCGGTGTAGACGGCCTGCGCCAACGTGGTCTTGACCTCTCGGCGTACCTCTTTGCGTGCCTCCAACGTGTTGGACAGGTTGCGCAACGCGGTGACCATCGACCCGCCTGCCCTGGCCGAGATGATGAGCGTGCTCACCAGGACGGACAACTCCCGAGACGGCAGCCGGTCGCGGAGATCCGCCAGGGCCTGTTCGGTGGGCTGCCCGAGCTGCAGCGAGTGAGCGGTGATCTGCAGCTCGGTACGGGCAGGGTCGTCGAGCTCCTCCGCCGCCATCTCGACCGCGGTGCGCAGCGCGAGCCCGGCGGAGAAGGCGTTCGACAGCACCCTGGCCAGCTCGGGTAGCTGGCCGATGAAGGCTTCCTTGCGGCGTTCCTCCATCTGCCGGAGGTACTGCAGGAACGCCCAGACGACGACGACCGACGCGGCGACGCCGAACACCGGCGCGAGCCATCGCCACGCGCCGACGACCGCGCCGACGGCGACAAGGCAGAGCGCCAGCAGGAAGGTGGAGACGCGGACATGGACGCCGGCGGCCGCGATGCGCCGGCCCACCGAATGGCCGAGCGCCGTACGGGCGAGCGCCCTGTCGAGCCGCCCCAACGGCCGCCGCGCGTGCCGCTCCGCCTCGCTGATCGGGTTGCCCGCGGCGAGCAGCCCCTTCTGGTCGAGGCCGCCGCCGAACTGCCACACCCCCAGCAGCGCGATGGCGAGCACCGCGACCAGGGCGCCGATCGGGACGAGGACGTTGTCGATCACAAGACCGTCTCCGGCGCGGGGAAGTCGTAGGACACCGTCACATCGCCTCCCGCGTCTGCGCAGCCTCCGGTTCGGACAGGACGCCGAAGCTCGCCGGGACCGCCTCGCCGGCGAACGCGAGGCGCCTGGCCATCAGCGGGGAAAGAGGAAGGTGCTTGAACCGGCCCCGCACGTCGCGCTCCGGGCCGAGCGGCTCGGGCTCGAACTCGACTAACGTCTGCAGCTGGAACCTCTCCCGCCGACGCGACGCGACACCGGCCACCTCCACGATCCGGCGGCTGCCGTCCACGCCGCGGTCGAGATGCACGATGACATGAACGGCGCTGTTGATCTGGTCGCGCACCGCGTCGTACGGGATGTTGACCTCGCTCATGCTGGCGAGCGTCTCCAACCGGTAGATGGCGTCGTCCGGCGAGTTCGCGTGCACCGTGACCAGAGACCCGTCGTGGCCGGTGTTCATCGCCTGCAGCATGTCGAGCGTCTCCGAGCCGCGGACCTCGCCGACGATGATGCGATCGGGCCGCATGCGCAGCGAGTTGCGCACCAGCTCCCGAATCGGGATCTCCCCTCTGCCCTCGATGTTCGGCGGCCGCGACTCCAGCCGCACCACGTGTTCCTGCTGGAGCTGGAGCTCCGCCGCGTCCTCGATGGTGACGATGCGCTCCTGCTCGGGGAGGAACCCGGACAACGCGTTGAGGAACGTCGTCTTGCCCGTGCCGGTACCGCCCGAGATGATGATGTTGAAGCGCGCACGGACCATGGCAGCGAGCAGGTACGCGGTGGACTCGTCGATGGTCCCCATGTCGACGAGCTCGTCCATCCGGTACGGCTGCGGGAACCGGCGGATCGTCACCGTGGGTCCGGACAGCGCGAGCGGCGGGATGATGACGTTCACCCGTTCGCCGGTCGGCAGCCTGGCGTCGACCATCGGGCTCGACTCGTCGACGCGGCGGTTGACCTGCGACACGATCCGGTCGATGGTCTGGTACAGCTGCTCGTCGCTCGCGAACTCCGTGTCGATCCGCTGGATCAGGCCGCTCCGTTCGATGTAGATGTCGCGGCGGCCGTTGACCATGATCTCGGTGATCGTCTCGTCAGCCAGGAGCGGCTCGAGCACGCCGAGCCCGAGTGCCTCGTCGACGATCCGGCGGATCAGCGCCGCGCGTTCGCGGTTGGACAGGATGGGGCCCTCGCGACTGACGATATGGCCGGTGACCCGCTCGAGCCGGGCGCGGCGCTGCGGCATGTCGAGACCGGCGAGCTCGGCGAAGTCGATCTCGTCGAGCAGGCGTTCCCGCCAGTGCGCGACCCCGAATGAGTCGTCGTTGGTCGTTGCCGCGCTGCCGTTGTCGATTCGGTCTTTTAGGCCCATGGTCAACCAATCGGCATCGTGACGGTGCGGGTGACCGTCCAGTCGATCGGCCCGCTGATGATGATGGGGACGTTGCCGGTAACCGTTGCGGTCACCGGTCGCCCCTGGGTGGACACGTCGACCGTGGCGCCTTGCCGGCGAACCGACTCGGGTAGGGCGCTGCGCGCGGCCTGGTATCCGTTTCCGCCCTGACTCTGTACGCGGGCGGCGGCCCGTGCGGCGCTGTCGACCTGCTCCACAGTCATGAAGTACGCGAACACCTCGACGATGGTGAAGAAGATCGCGAACAGCAGCGGCAGGTAGGCGATGGTTTCGATCGTCACCTGGCCGCGAATGCCTCGCGATGCCTTCCGTGCTCTCATCGCTCGTGCACCACCTTGGCCGATGCGGTCATGTACCATGGTGTCTCCAGGCGGGGCATCAGGACGGGGATGCGCAGCCGTACGTGGACCTGGTCGTCGCCTTCGCGGTACTCGATCCGCGAACGCTCCGGCCAATCTCCAGGCATGTGTTCGCGGGCGCGTTCGCGTACCTCCTCGGGACCGAGCCCCACGGCAGCCGCGCGTGTGCCTTCGTTGGCCGCGTGGCTGGCCGTCATCATCGCCATGCCGAGCAGCAACGACTCCCACAGGACGATCACCAGGATCGCGATGAACGGCAACACGGCGACGAACTCGATCGTCGCCTGACCCGCTTGCCTCTTCCTATTCTTCTTACGCTTGCCCGTCGGTTCCGGCTGCACAGGAGAGGTCGCGTTGATCCCCTGCGGCTCGCCGTGTGGCTGCCCTTGCAGCGCACCGGCCTCGCGCAGCAACCGCGCGATTGCCTTGCGGAACGCCGGGTTGTCCACCTCGGTCGGCGTCCCGGTGTTCGAGGCGGCCTCGAGCCCGCGATAGACGGACGGCACCGTGGCGGTGAGCACCCGGAAGCCCAGCACCTTGCGGACGAAGTCGGGTTGGATCTCGTTTTGCCGGTGGTGCCGGTTGACCACGACCGCGAGGTCGTCGCGTTTGCGCACCTGCAGGCGTTCCCACATCTCCACTAGTCGTCGCGCGCCGCGCAGCGCGGGGAGATCTGGGGTGACGGTGATGACCACGAAGTCGGCCATCTCCGCTGCCATCGCCGCGGCCTCTGTGAGGTAGGCGCCGCAGTCGACGATGACGAGGTCGTACCGGGAGCGAAGACTGCCGAGCAGCTGCCGGGTGGCGGTGCTGGAGACGTCCTCGGCACGTTCGCCCTCACGCGGCGCCAGCAGGACATGCGGGCCGGCGCGGTGCGCGAAGAGCGTATCGGCGAGTGCGGTGGCGGTGATGTCGTCGGCCGCCTCGGTGAGATCGACGATGCTGCGTCGGTGGGTGATGTCGAGATACGTCGGTACGTCGCCGGTCTGCAGGTCCATGTCGACGAGGCAGACCGACCTGCGGGCGCTGGTCGCGGCCAAGGCGAGATGGACCGCCAGCGTTGTCGTGCCGGTACCACCCTTGCCGCCGGCAAGCGCCACGATACGACCGGTCGTGCCGGCCGTGAGCTGGTCCGTCGAGTACCCCTGCAGGTGGCGACGCATGGTACGGGACCACTCGGCCACCGCGCTGATCTTGGTCTCGAGGTCTTCCAGCGAGGTGTTCGCGACGAGAACGCCGCGGGCGCCCGCTTCCATAGCAGAGCTCAGTACCGTCGCGTTGGCTTCGGTGACCAAGAGGACCACCGCGACGTGGGGATAGCGACCGGTGATCTCGCGGAGCAGCTCGGCGGGTGGGAGCGGACCGAAGTTCTCGTCGAGCAGCAGGCAGTCGATCCCCTCGTTGTCGCCGAGGAAGGGAACGACGCTGCTGGAGCTGTGCAGGACGGTGCTGAGGTGGATGTCCGGCAGCTCGGCGATCTGCGCGCGCAACCGCTCGCGGACCGCCTCCTCCGCGGTGCACAGCACCGCCACGTAGCTCATCCGCGCGCCCCGCTCATGGGCTGCGTCCCGCGGTCGGGTCCACCGTGCACACTTCTTTCTCGGGTGGCTCCTCCGTGGTGCCGGGCCCGATGAGTGCCAGCCGCACCTTCGTCGCGAAGCTCTCCGCCCAGGTGAGCTTGAGGCTCTGGGACGGGGACAACGCGAAGGTCACCGGAACGACGTGCCCCAGCTCCGCCTGGTCGCCGTTCTGGCCGCTCTCGCCTTGCGTCGTGCGCAGCTTGCCCACGTCGATGACCCGCGTCGCCGACAGCACCCGGGTGGCGCAGGTCTTCGTCCGCTGTCCGCTGGTGGCCGTGTAGGTGGCGTATATGTTCACGAGCGAGCCCGGTTGGACCTTGCCCGCGACGCCGGTCTCCGCGTCGATCATGATGGCGATCTCGCGCTGACCGGCGCGCAGCCGCGGCGCGTCGACCACCATGCTCCGCTGCAGGTACGACCCCTTCTCGAGCTTGTTGACCGCGACCTTGCCGTCGAGCTGGCTCGTCTCGGAGATGAACGGCCCGCTCAACCAGCGTCTCGGGACCTCGGCCTCCTCGACCTTCGACTTGGTGATGGCGCTGTTGGCCCGTACGTCCTCCTTCAGCCTGAGCACGGTGACCATGTCACCGACCTCGGCGCGTACCGAGCTGACGTAGCTCAACACGGTCACGAAGACCGCGATCGCGCCGATGCTGGCGACGATCATGAGGAGCGCGCCTCGTCTCTGTCTCGGATTCATCGATGACCGCCTGTGCGTGGAGTCGTCGGTGGGGACCCGCTCGACGTGTACGTGAGCAACGGAGCCTCTGCGGGAGGCTGTTGGCGCTTCGGCAGCGTCTGTGAGGGTCGGAACGCCGTGCCCCGCGCCGACATGTAGCAGAAGGGGCACGGGTCCGCGGAGACCAGCTCCCCACACCACGAGCACGGGCGATAGCGGATGCTGCGCACCGCATGGGTGAGCACGTCGGCGTGTCCGCTGAACGCGAGGAACTCGACGTACCTCTTGTTCCCCCAGTACGCCTCACCGAGCGGCTGCGGCGGCAGCACCTTGACCAGCGACGGGCGGAGCACGGGGGCAAGGCGTGACTGTACCCAGTCGTCGTCGCCACCGCCGGAGGAGACGAGGAGATAGACGGGTTCGTGCGGCCGCGGATGGTGGTTGGGCTGGAACGCACGGGTCGTCACGAGCTTCGTCACCGGCGCCGCAGTGGCGACGAAGCTGGCTCCCGGAACGTACGAGCGGAGGTGGTCGGCAAGCGTCGCCGGCACGTGCTGCAATCGCGCGGCGCTGCGTACCCACGCCCCGGCGAGCAGCATCTGTTGCAGGCGGGACGCCATCGCCACGAGTATTCCCGGCGGCACGTAACGGCCGAGGTGCGCGAGCAGGTCGACCGCCAAGGACAGGGCGAGCGGCGGCAGGTTCGACGGCACGCTGACCACGCGGGCGGGTGCCAACGCGGCACGCGCGAGTCGGACGGTGCGCTCGCCGGGTTGCGCACGCCACGACGGGTACACGCAGATGACCATGCCGGTGCCCGATTCCACCTGGTCGCGGAGCACCTCGACGAACTGCTCCTTCGCCGCCCCGTTGGGCGGCGTCCCGGCGGGCAGGCGCACGGCGCCGGTGCCCACGACACTTCCCGTGCTGGGCACGTCGGCGGTCACCACGACCGGCGTCACCGGACGCCCTCGTCGCTCATCGGTCCCCCATGGGTGCTGCGGCTCGACCCGATACGCGGTGTCACCAGCGCGTACCCGTCAGCACTGGTGTACACCAACTCGGGTGCTCATGGTGCCGGTCGAGGCACTCATTCTGGTCGTCGAACGCACCCGGATAGTACTGGCGAGCGACCCGCTTGAGGAAGACCTGCAGAAGTGGGGCGGTAACGTCACGCTTGTCGGCGAGTGCCGCGACAAGCGCCGAGCTACCGTAAAAGGGGTATAAAAGATGTTTCACCCGCCTGCGCTGGCTACACACCGTGTTTCGGCTCGGTTGACCGTGGCGGCCGCATGCCTGGTGGCGCTCACGGCATGCTCGAACGACCAGCAGCATCGGCCGGCCGCGTCGCCACCCGTCTCGTCCCGGCCCGCGACAGCCGCCCCCACCGACACCGCCTCAGCCGGTGCGACCACCGCGGCCAGCACGGCTTCGCCGGCGACACCCGGCTCGGTGTCCGCCTCGCCCACGCAGACGATCGCGTCCAAGAACGGGTGGTTCGGTGGCGAGCGCGCCAGCGGGCTGCGGCTCAGCGTGGAGCTCTACGCGTTGCGCCGCCAGGGTGACCTCGTGGTGCTCGACTTCGGCGTGCGGAACCTGTCGGACACGCCGGTCAGCCTGCTCCGCACCTTCAGCCGTGGCGAGCGGGACGACGACGTCAGCGGCGTCACGTTGTACGACCCGTCCGCCAGCCTGCGTTACCCGCCGGCCGAGTCCGGCGGCGAGTGCGTGTGCTCGACCGATCTGGAGCGCGACGTCATCGAGCCCGGCGACACACAACTGCTGACGGCTACCTTCGGAGCCCCGTCTCGCGACGTACGAGCGTTGGACGTACGCGTCCCGACCGTCGGAACCTTCACCGACGTCGCCATCGAGGAGTGACCGTCGCCTACCGCAACGGTTTTCGTGCCATCCTGGGCGCGCCGGTCGTACGCGCGAGGGTCGTGGCTAGTGGTCGCCGCCGCGAGGGGCGGTGCGGGCCAGCCTGTCGACCTGGGCGCGGAAGCGGTCGTTGTGCCGCCACAGCGCGATCATGGCGCGGATGCGCGCGTTGGCGTCGGCGCGGTCTTCGAGCTTGGCCATGCCGAGTGCGCGGTGGTCCTCGGGGTGGAGGTAGAGGCTGACGCGTACCGCGTCCTCGTTGGCGACGCCGAGTACGCGGATCTGCTCGTTGCTGGTCGACGTCGACTCGGTGGCCTCGGCCGCGGTGGCCTTCTTCGCGGTGCTGCCGCTCCGGCTGCCGGAGCCCTTCTTCCGCGGGCGCTGGGTGGCCTTCTTCGCGGCGGCCTTCTTCGTCGGAGCCCGGGCGGGGGCGGCCGTGTCGTTGTCGTCGTCGCTGATGAGGGCCAGGTGTTCGGCGATGTTGCTCTTACGTGCCATGAGGTGTCAGCTCCCGCAGTCGCTTGGTCAGGGGGGTCACGTCGATGTCAAAGGTGGGGAAGACTTCGCAGGCAAGGGCGAGGTAGTCGGCCTCGGCGTTGCGGGCGCGGCTGTGCCGTCCGCCCCAGTCGAGCACGGTGCGGTAGTTGTTCCTGGCCTCCCGGTAGGCCGCGTAGTTGCGGATCAGGGTGCTGGCGACGTTGAATCCGTTGGTTTGGCGAATGTTGTCGGCGGTGTCGTCCGCTCCGGCGATTGCGGCCGGGTGCACGTCGCTGATCGCCAGTAGGTATGGGATGCGCAGCGGGATGATCTCGGCGCGCAGCACGCGGGATACGAGCGTGAGGTCCATGAGGTCCGGGGGGCCCCGTAGTACCCGCGGAAAATCGGGCGGATATGGCTGGATACCTACGTTCCGCAGGT
>WHUD01000123.1 GCA_009377385.1 Actinophytocola sp. | reverse complement strand
CGGTACACCGTGGCAAGCGGCGTACCTGAGGCCTCGGCGATGGCCTCGATGGTGGTGGCCGGATAGCCCCGTTCCTCGAAAAGCCGCTGCGCGGCGGCGATGACATCGGCCCTGGTGGCGCGGGTCTGTGCGAGGCGTCGGGAGTTGTCGTATGTCCGCTTCTTGACAGCACGATCCATTTTGGCGATAGTAGCACTATCACAGTGAGAGTATGGCTCTCACGAAATTCGGAGCGGAGCTACCGATGAGCATCGAGAACAACAAGAAGGTGGCGGAGCGGTTCGATGCGCTCCTCAACACCCAAGACCTCGGCCAGCTTGACCGGCTGTGCACACCCGACATGGTCAACCACACGCTCCGTCCTGGACGTCCCGCCGGCCTGGAAGGCACGCGCGAGTTCCTGCGCACCGGGGGCCGCAAACAGTGGCTCGCCGACCGCTGGCGGTCGATGACCGTCATCGCCGAGGGCAACTTCGTCGTCCAGTACGGCGTGCGCGAGGGCCACTGGCCGGGTGGTTGTTTCCGCGGGATCGATGTCCCGACCGGCAACTACACCCGAGACTTCGCGGTCATGTACCGACTAGAGGACGGCCGCATCGCCGAACGATGGGCAGTCCGCGACGACCTCGGCATGATGCAGCAGCTCGGCGCCCTCACCACCAACCAGGCCTGACTGCCGGCTGCGACCGGACCCGGCCAGTCCAACACAGCCCCGGGCCGTCGAGTGCAAGCAACCGCCGAAGCGGGAATGTGGCGGGATTTGGGCCTGCCTGACTCCCCGGACCGGCGACACACCCAAGCGAGAAACTCGGATCCATTTCTACAGTCACACTGGAGACACTCATGACTGACAACCCACTCACCCGACCGCTCGCGAGGGTGACCGGATTCGCCGCCATCCTGGCCCCAGTTCTACTGCTGCTGAGCAGCATCGCCTACATCACTGGAGGCGGCGGCATCAACGATGGCGTGCTCGGGGGCACGGTCGGCGTGTGGTCGGCGATCGCCCTCGCTGTGGCCAGCGTCGGTATCTGCCGCCTTGCCGAACCACGCGCGCCACGCGCCGCTGCTGTGGTCCAGGTCGTCGCACTGGCCGGCTTCACCGCCGGCGTGGCCTTCAACGTGCAGGGAATGTATCTCGGCAAGTACGACCTCGACTTGCTGACCGACCTCACCGGGGGCGCTTCCGAGGGGTCCGAGTGGATCGGCGCTTTCGCGTTCCTGCCATGGGGTTGGCTCGCGCCACTCTCCTTCGTCCTGATGGGCTGGCTGCTGTGGAACACCCGTGCGGTAGCACCGTGGACAGCCGGCCTGCTCGCGCTCGGCGGAGTGCTATTCGTGACCGGCCGCCCCGCCCGGATCGACACGCTCGTGATCGCCACCGACGTCGTACTGACCATCGCCCTCGTGGCCATCGGGCTCCGGCTCCTGGGCAACCAGCAGAACACCATCGGACAGTCGGCATCCGCCGCCGAGCCCGTGCCCACGAAGCGCGGAGGACGTCGATGACGCTCTCCCGGCGTCTCGCGCGCGTCAACAGAACCATCACCAACCGAGTCGTGGGCCTGTACGCCTGGCTGGTGCCGCCGTGGGCGGTCATACTCCACCGTGGGCGGAACTCTGGCCGCTCATACCAAACGCCAGTTCTAGCCTTCCGGCACCGTCGAACCATGCTCATCGCGCTGCCATACGGCGATGCGTCCGAGTGGCTTCGCAACCTGACGGCAATGGACGGCGGCCGCCTAATTCGAGCTGGTCGAACCTACGCGTTGCCACGTCCGACCGTGGTCGACACCGATGCGGCTGCAGAGCTGTCATCGCTCTCCCCGCTCGCACGGACCTACTGCCGCCTCGCAGACAAGCAAGCGATCTTCGAGCTCGGTGATCCACTCCCCGGCTTCGGACCAGGGCACCTCGGCAGCCAGCAGTAATTGTCACCATCGGTCGAATGACGTCGCGTCCAGGCTGACTTGATCGCGCTCATGTTTCGCAATACCGTACCCGCAGCCGCGCTGGCAGCGGCACGTCGCAGATCGTCGACGAGACGTTGTTCAGAATCCTCGCGCCGGGTCGTCTGAGATCCCCGACTGGTGCACGCCTTCGTCCACGCGTTGAACACGAAAGAGGCCTTCGCCCGGTGCCTCGACCTTCCGCACGGCAGCGGTAATGGCATCGGGGCGTGGCGCCTCAGGCTCAACGAGGACGATCAGAAGCTACGCGCTGTCGCCGGGTCATCCCAGGACACCGCCACCTTCGATCTGGCCGAGCTTATCGCCGACGTCTGACACCGCGCCGCCGGGCAGGTGTGCGGCGGTGAGGTTGGCGTGGTTTGACGCAGTGCGTTCAGATGTGGTCGTCATAGCGACCACGCCGCATCAAGATCCGCCCGAGCCCGGCCCTCCGGACCGCGCCCGAGGCGTTACAACTCCGCCAGGACCGAGTCGATCCGGTCGATGAGCGCGACGTCGTTGCTGGTGATGCCACCCTTGGAATGCGTGCTCACGGAGAACGTCAGCGTGCGCCACCGGATGTCGATGTCGGGGTGGTGGTTCATCTCCTCCGCGATCTCGGCGATCCGGTCGACGGCCTCGATGGCCTGCGGGAAGCTGGCCAGCTCGACCGTCCGGACGAATGCGGGCCCTGCGACGTCCCAGTGCGGCCTTGCCGCCTTGGCTTCTGCGATCTGATCATCGGCTAGCAGCTCAACCATGACACTCATCGTGCCACCCACTCGGTACGCTTGCCCGTGCTGCGGGCGCGCGGGGATGCATGGGGACGCGCCTTGCCCGACGGCGTCGTGGAGGGATCGTGAGCGAGAGAGTGTCGCGGGCGGTGTCCCGCTGGGTCGCGGGTGCCCTTGCCGCCGTGCTGATCGCCGCGTGCGGTGATCCCGTCGAGCGCGCGTCCGTTCCCGCAGCGCCTGCCGTCACGGTGCTCGCCTACGGGGGCTGGTCGGTGCCCCCTGAGCTGCGGGACGCCTTTCGGCGCCAGACCGGCATCGAGCTGTCGGTCAGGCACGTCGGCGCCGACGCCGCCGCCCTGACCGAGCACCTCACCGCGACCGCTGGCAAACCGGAGGGCGACGTCGCGGTCGGCCTGCCTGGCAGATACGCGAAGCGGGCGCTCGCCGCCGAGGTCTTCGCGCCGTACACCAGCCCGGAAGCGAACAAGGGCCAGCACCGTTTCACCATCGACGACCAACAACGCCTTTCCGCTCTCGACCTCGCCGACGTCTGCGTGAACGTCGACAAGCGCTGGTTCGCCGCGCGCGACCGTACCCTGCCGACGACCCTCGGCGACCTCGCGCGACCGGAGTACGCCGGGCTCATGGCGGTGCCCGACCCGAGCCGCACCGAGCCGGGATTCGCCTTCCTGCTCGCCACGATTGAGCGCTACGGCGAGACCGGCTGGCGGCAGTACTGGGCCCGGCTGCGGGACAACGGCGCGCACGTCGCCCCCTCACTCAAGACCGCCTACAAGCAGCGGTTCTCTGGGGCCTCGGCGTCCGGGTCGCTACCGCTGGTGGTCGCCCGGGCGTCGTCACCGGCCGAGGAGCTGGACGGCGGCACGTCCCCGGTGACGGTACTGCCCGACACCTGCTTCCGCATGGTGCGCTACGCGGGCGTGCTGGACGAAACGGCCCACCCTGACCGTGCGCACCGATTGATCGACTTCCTGCTGTCGCAGCAGTTCCAGGCCACCGTCGCCCCGACCTACGGCACCTACCCGACGCGGGAGCGGGTGGAGCTGCCGGACGGCTGGCGCAACGTCGCGCCAATCCGCACCGACCCGATGACCCTGCCCGCCAGCGACGTCCACGCGAACGAACGACGCTGGTTGCGGCAGTGGCGCGCGGTGTGGCGCTGAGCACAACACCTACCCGTCGCTGGTCAGCACCCGCGCGTACGCCAGGGACAGCCCGATCACCAGGTAGCAGGCCGCGCGGAGGATGCCTTCGCCGAGCGCGTCCCACCAGATTGGATCACGCATCAGGTTGATCAGCGCGTCCCACGACGCGGGCAGCAGGAACGGGTGCAGCCAGTCCAGCGCGGGGAACAGCAGCAGCACCTGGGACACGATCACCCCGCCAAGCACGGTCGCCAGCACGAGCATCGGGTGTTCGGTGGACGCCGAGATCGCGAGCGCGACCGCGCCGAGCGCCCAGAGTTGCACCGTGACCCACCCGGCGGCGATGGCCACCCTGCCGAGCGCGTCCAGCAGCGGCAGCGTGGTGCCCGAGAGGGTGAACAGCCCGTCCGTGCCGTTGCTGACCAGCCCGGTGAGGATGCCGGTCGTCGCGACAAGGCTCGCCGCTACCAGCGCGACTGCGGCGACGCCGAACGCCTTCACCAGCAGCAGCCGTCCCCTGCTGACCGGGGCCAGCAGCCAGCCGCGCAGCGTGCCGTTGGCCTGCTCACCCGCGATGGCGTCGCCGCCAGCGTTGGCCACCGTCAGCGGCAGCAGCAGTGACAGCAGCACTGTCAGCGCTCCGATCGGCAGCGCAAGCGCGCTGGACGCCGCCGTCACGAACACCGGCGGGTTGGGGTCTCCGGCAGGACCACCGTCCGCGAAGGACAGCGCGATGCCGATGATCACCGGGATGACGGCGAGCAGCCCAAGCACGACCAGGGTGCGCGGCCTGCGGAAGACCCAGCGCAGCTCGGCCAACAACAGCCGGGGCAGCGCGACCCGTGCCCGTGGCAGCCGCCACTCCACCGAGATAGGTGCGGTAGTCGTCGTCATGACATCAGCTCCGGGACACGGTGGAGCGGGACATCCTCCGGTTCGCCCGGCGCTGCCTGAGTGAGCCGGGCGAAGAGGTCTTCGAGGCCGGTGCGCTCGCGGCGGGCCTCCTCGACGGCGACGTCGGCGCGCACCAGCGTCTCGATCACCGACGACGCGGTATTCGCCGAGAGGTCGACGCGCACACCGTCCGGTGCGAGCCGAGCGGGAATCCGGTTGTCCCGCAACGCGTCCACCGCACGCGCACCGTTCGGAGTGGACACCAACAGGCTTGGGTTGTTCGACTCGAGCAGCTCGTCGAGCTCGCCCTGCGCGACGACCGTGCCCTGGTTGAGCACGACGACGTGGGTGCAGGTCGCCTCGACCTCGGCGAGCAGGTGCGAGGACACCAGCACCGTGACGCCATCGGCGTGCAGGTCGGCGATGACGCGCCGGACCTCCCGCGTGCCAGCGGGGTCGAGACCGTTCGTGGGCTCGTCGAGCACCACGAACCGGCGCGGCGCGAGCAGCGCGCCGGCGAGGCCGAGCCGCTGCTTCATGCCGAGCGAGTAACCCCGGTAGGCGCGGTGCCCTGCGTCCGTCAGCCCGACCCGCTCCAGCGCGTCCGACACCGCCCCGTCGAGCTGGCGCCTGCCGAGCAGCGGTTCCGCCGCCGCCAGCCGCAGCAGGTTGTCCCTGCCGGACAGGAACGGGTGGAACCCCGGACCCTCGACCAGCGCGCCGACGTGCGGCAGGCTCGTCTCGCTCGCCGCAGGCATCGGCTGGCCAAGCAGCTCCGCCTCGCCTTCTGTCGGCCGCACCAGGCCGAGAAGCATCCGGATCGTGGTGGTCTTGCCCGACCCGTTCGGGCCGAGCATCCCCACGACGGCGCCCTCCGGCACGTCCATGTCGACGCCATCAACGGCGACCGCGCTGCGATAGACCTTGCGCAGCCCGCGCGTGCGGGCCGCGAGCCGAGGTGCCGCCGCAACGGGGGCGGCGGCACCGGCCGTCAGTGATGTCGTCACTGCTGCTCCAACGCCTCGATGAGCACCTGCCTGGGGACGGCGCCGACGGCGAACCGCCCGTCGTCGGTCACGATGCCGGTGCCTGCCCTCGTGGTGAACAGGTGGCCGCTGATCTCACCGTCGGTGAACCGCTCGCCGAGCTGGTCGAGCAGCGCCGCCGGGTCGCCAGTGCCGCCCTGGTCGGACAGCCGCTCGGACGCCGCGCCGAGCGCGTCCTCCGGCAACGTGCCGGTGAGCACGGTGTCCCAGCCGGAGCCGGTGACAGCGAGCCCCGCGCTGGCGTCGTCGAACGCCTTCGCAGGATCGGCGTGCTCCGGCAGCGGCCGGGACGCCTTGTCCGGGTCGGCCGTTGTGACCTCGGCGTCGTCCGGCGGGGTGAACTCGAACAGCTCGTCCGGCTGCTCGCCGACGACGAACTCGGTGAATCCCGCGCTCACCACCGGGTCTGGCGACCCGTTCGGCATCACCTCGAACCGCAGGGGCAGCTTCGTCGCCGCGTCGATCGCCACCGTGACCTCGCGCAGCAGCGTGCGTTCCGACGGCTTCGGCGTCAGCACCAGCTCGTAGGCGTCGCGGTCGGCGACACGTGCCGTGCCGTCGATGGTGATCGTGCTTGTCTCCGAGAGGTGGTCGATGATCGTGGTGGCAGTGCCCGCCGGGTCGCTCAGCTCGCTTTCGTGCCGGGGCAGCCCGCCCTCGTGCGGGTACCGGGTGGCGGTGTTGCTGCCCGAGTCGTATGTCCACGCCCCGTCCGGCCCGGCGACCGCGGTGAACTCCGTCGAGCCCCGCTGCAGCGAGAGCCGGGCGCGGTCGTCGCCGTCGTGGTAGATCCGTGCGGACTCCGCGTTGGCCATGTCGAGGCCAGGTATCGGGGGCAGGCCGAGGTCGTTGCTCATCGCGACCGTGCCCTCGAACGCGGGAGCGTCGGCCGACAGCGTGGCCTCGACCAGCTCGGTCGCGCTCATCTCCGGCAGCTCGGGCTCCTGACCAGCGCCAGCGGGCATGGCCATGACCAGCAGACCGACCAGCCCGGCCGTGACTCCGGTGGCCGCAACGGCGATCCCCTTCGTTTTCGGTTGCATGCGCTCTCCCTGTCTCCTGTGACCAGTGTGCTGGTCCTTCTCGACATCTACGGTGCGCCCCGTTCGCTGAGACCATCCTGAGACGTCCGGTGTCGCTGAGAACACGCTGAGGACCGGCCTCGCGAACCGGTAGGAATCAGGCATGCTGAGTCGTGTGAAAACACGAGTACTCGTCGTCGACGACGAGGTGGGTGTGCGCAAGGCCCTGGAAAGGGGCTTGCGGGCCGAGGGGATGGACGTCGTCACCGCTGGCGACGGACCGAGCGCGCTGCGGCTGGCGCGGACAGGGACGTTCGACGCGCTCCTGCTCGACATCATGCTGCCAGGGCTGTCCGGCTACCGGGTGTTGCAGCGGCTGCGCGAGGAAGGCGTGCGGACGCCGGTGATCCTGGTGTCGGCCAAGGACGGCGAGTTCGACCAGGCCGACGGTCTTGACCTCGGCGCGGACGGCTACCTGGTGAAGCCGTTCTCGTTCGTCGTGCTGCGCGCGCAACTGCGGTCGGTGCTGCGCAGGACGGGCGGCGACCGGGCGCGCGGCGTGGTGCGGCTCGGCGGGCTGGAGATCGACCGCTCGGCGCGCGAGGTGCGCTTCGACGGCGCGACGGTGCCGCTGAGCCCGCGCGAGTACGCGCTGCTCGAGACGCTGGCGCGCGGCGCTGGCACGGTGCTCACCAGGGACGACCTGCTCGCCGAGGTGTGGGGCGACGAGCGGGCGGCGACGCGCAACGTCGTCGAGGTCTACATCGGCTACCTGCGCCGCAAGCTGGACGCCGTGGGCGCTGGCGAGGTGGTGCGGACGGTGCGCGGACACGGGTACCAGGTCGCGTCGCGCTGATGGCTTCGTTCGGCACGGTGTGGCGGCGCAGGTCGCTGACGTTTCGGATCACGACGTTGGCGTCCGTGGTGACGCTCGCCTGCCTGCTCGGGCTCGCCCTGCTCGCAGGCAAGCTGCTCGAACCGCTGCTGACCGAGTCGGTGGACGCCGAACTGTCCGAGGTGCTGCGCGAGGCCGTTGTCGACGTCCGCGCCGGTGAACCGGTGACAGCGCCCGACGGTGTGCTGGTGCGGGTGCTCGACACGGCTGGCACGCCGGTCGACGACGGCGCGGACCCCGCGCTCGGCAGGGAGACCGCGCGCACACTCAAGGCTGGCCTGCCGGTGAGCGCCGACGGCGATCCGCCGATGCGCTGGCACGGCACCGTCGCCACCGCACCGGACGGCTCGCAGCGGCTCGTCGCCGCCGGGGTGGGGATGGTCGGCTTCGCCGCCGCTGTGCACGACGGCGGGCGCTGGCTGCTGGTTGTCGCGTTGGTCGCCGCGATCGTCGCTGCCGTGGCGATCTCGTTCGCGGTGCGCTCCGCGTTACGTCCGGTCGGCAACATGCGCAGGCAGGTGCGGCGGATGGGCGACGACGAACGGCTGCCGCTGCCATCGGCGGACGACGAGCTGCGCGCGCTCGCCGCCGAGTTCAACCTGCTGCTCGCGCGGCAACGGGAGGCCCGCGAGCGACTGCTGCGGTTCACCGGAGACGCCGCCCACGAGCTGCGCTCGCCGGTCGCGTCCATCCGGGTGCAGTCGGAGGTCGCCGTCACCAACCCCGATCCCGAGCTGAGCCAGGAGGTGCTCGGCGACGTGCTCGCCGAGTCGGAGCGGCTGTCCGCGCTGCTGAACGGGCTGCTCGCGCTCGCGCGGTCGGACGCGGGCGAACTACCGCCAGCCACCGACGTCGACCTTGTCAGCGAGGCGCACGCCGCCGTGGCGCGGCTGCCAGCCGATGCGCCGGATGGCTGGCGCGAGCTGGTCCGGGTCGAGGCGGCTGCGCCGGAGGTGTGGGCGTCCGCCGCGCACGCCGAGGTGGAGCTGGTGCTGGACAACCTGCTGCGCAATGCCTGCCGCCACGCCCGCGCGCGGGTGGCCGTCTCGGTGCTCGCCGCGCGGTCGGTGGCCCGGGTGGTTGTCGACGACGACGGCCCCGGCATCGCGCCGGAGCATCGGCGACGGGTGTTCGACCGGTTCTACCGGGTGGCGGACGACCGCGCTCGCGACTCCGGCGGTTCGGGTCTCGGCCTGGCGCTGGTGGCCGAGCTGGTGCGGCGCAGGGGCGGCACGGTCGCCGTCGCGGACTCGCCAGACGGCGGCGCGCGCTTCCAGGTCACCTGGCGCAGGGGAGCGCAGCCGCCGAGCTAGGCTCGCCGGCGTGGCGAAGGTGGTTGTCGGCGCGGCGATCGTGCGGGACGGCGCGCTGCTCGCCGCGCAGCGGTCCTACCCGAGCCAGCTCGCTGGCTACTGGGAGCTGCCAGGCGGGCAGGTCGAACCGGGGGAGGCGGAGCCGGACGCGCTGCGCAGGGAGTGCCGCGAGGAGCTCGACATCGACGTCCACATCGGACACCACGTCGGCGGCACCGCCCTGCCCGGCGGCAGCATGCTCCGCATCTACGCCGCCACGCTGGCCGATCCCGCCCTGGAGCCCGTGGCGCTTGAGCACGCAGCGCTGCGGTGGGTGGCGAGCGACGCGCTGGACGACGTCGACTGGCTGCCAGGCGACCGGGTGCTGCTGCCTCGGCTGCGCGCCCTGCTCGACACGGGGGACGCCGTCGCGAGATCGAATCAGCATCGACCGGGCGGTTAACAGGTTTCACGGCGTGAACCCGGGCTTACCGTTGACACATGTACGTTGTCTTGAGCACCTACACCGCGCCGTTAGAGGAGATCGACTTCGTACTTCCGGACCACTCCGAGTGGCTCGCCAAGCACTACGAAGCCGGTGATTTCCTGATGTCAGGACGTCGAGAGCCCCGCGTTGGCGGCGTAATCATCGCGCGCCCGATGCTGCGCGGCAAACTGGACGCGATCCTGGCGACGGACCCGTTCGCGTACAAGAATATGGTGCACTACGAGGTGATCGAGTTTTCCGCGACGCGGACGGCCAAGGAACTGAACTGGATCAACGAGGCCCTGGTCAACTAGCAGTGACAGGGCAACGCGGCGGCGGAGCCACCCAGTGGGTCACGCCGCCGTGTCGAGCGTGCCCTCATCAGGTGTGACGGGTCACATCGGGCCGCCGGGTATCCTGGATGGGACCACTCGCGCATGGCGCGATCCCGCGACCAGCCATAGCGCGCGGTGGTCTCCATCGACACCCTTCCGATGAGGAGCTCAGCCGTGCCCGCTGCGAGCACAACCGCCCCCACGAGAACCGACCTGCGCAACGTCGCGATCGTGGCCCACGTCGACCACGGCAAGACCACGCTGGTCGACGCCATGCTGCGGCAGTCCGGCGCGTTCAGCGGCCATGGCGACCCCGGCGAGCGCGTGATGGACTCCGGCGAGCTCGAGCGGGAGAAGGGCATCACGATCCTGGCGAAGAACACCGCCATCCGCAGGATCACACCGGACGGCCCGGTCACCATCAACGTCATCGACACCCCTGGCCACGCCGACTTCGGTGGCGAGGTGGAGCGCGGCCTCGCGATGGTCGACGGCGTGCTGCTGCTTGTCGACGCCAGCGAGGGCCCGCTGCCGCAGACCCGGTTCGTGCTGCGCAAGACGCTGGAGGCCGGGCTGCCCGTCGTGCTCGTCGTCAACAAGGTCGACCGGCCGGACGCGCGGATCTCCGAGGTCGTCGACGAGACCCACGACCTGCTGCTCGACCTGGCATCCGACATCGAAGACGCGGACCATGACGCCATCCTCGACCTGCCGGTCATCTACGCCTGCGCCCGCGACGGCAAGGCCAGCCTGGCCCAGCCGGCGGACGGCGATGTCCCTGACAACGACACCCTCGACCCGCTGTTCGACATCCTGTGCAACCACGTGCCCGCGCCGAAGGCCGACCAGGACGCGCCGCTGCGCGCCCTGGTCACCAACCTGGACGCCTCCAGCTTCCTCGGCCGCATCGCGCTGCTTCGCATCCACTCCGGCAGGCTGCGCAAGGGGCAGACGGTGGCCTGGCTGCGGGAGGACGGCAGCGTGGCCAACGTCCGCATCTCGGAGCTGCTCGTCACGCAGGCGCTGGAGCGGGTGCCCGCCACCGAGGCCGCCGCAGGCGATCTGATCGCCATCGCGGGCATCAGCGACATCACCATCGGCGACACCCTCGCCGACCCGGACGCCCCTGAGGCGCTGCCCCGCATCACCGTTGACGAGCCTGCCATCTCGATGACGATCGGCGTCAACACCTCGCCGCTCGCCGGGCTCGGTGGCGGGGACAAGCTCACCGCGAGGCTGGTCAAGGCCCGCCTCGACCAGGAGCTCATCGGCAACGTCAGCATGCGCGTGCTGCCCACAGAGCGACCGGACGCCTGGGAGGTGCAGGGCCGTGGCGAGCTTGCGCTCGCGGTGCTCGTCGAGCAGATGCGCCGCGAGGGCTTCGAGCTGACCGTCGGCAAGCCGGAGGTCGTCACCCGCGTCATCGACGGCACGCTGCACGAGCCGTTCGAGCGGCTCACCCTCGACATCCCCGATGAGCACCTCGGCGCCGTCACGCAGCTGCTCGCCGCGCGCAAGGGCAAGATGGAGCACATGGGCGGCCACGGCACCGGCCGGATCGTCCTCGAGTTCGTGCTGCCATCGCGGGGTCTGATCGGCTTCCGCACCGACTTCCTCACCGAGACACGCGGCACCGGCATCGCGAATCACCTGTTCGAGGGTTACTTCCCGTGGGCAGGTGAGATCCGCACCCGGCACAGCGGCTCGGTCGTCGCTGACCGCAAGGGTCCGGTCACCACGTACGCGCTGCTGCAGCTCGCCGAAAGGGGCACGTTCTTCGTCGAGCCTGGCAGCGACGTCTACGAGGGCATGGTCGTCGGGGAGAACCCGAGGGCGGAGGACCTCGACGTCAACATCACCAAGGAGAAGAAGCTCACCAACATCCGGTCGTCGACGGGCGACGAGCTGGAGCGGCTGGCACGCCCGCGCAAGCTCGGCCTGGAAGAAGCGCTGGAGTTCTGCGCGTCGGACGAGTGCGTCGAGGTCACGCCCAGGTCGGTGCGGGTGCGCAAGGTGACGCTGGACAGCAACACCCGCGCCAAGGAGCGCTCCCGGGCCAAAGCGCGGGACGCCCGCTGACGGCACGCTGACGGCATGCGAAACAGCGGGCGAGACGTCCCCGGCTCTGGCACTATGCCGATGACGCCGGGGTAAACGCGCCACCGCGATCCCGGCGACGAGGGGAGTGCCTGGGCCCGCGAGAACGACCGGGAGGTGGGTGCCGCCATGGCTGATGGCCGCACGGGCATACTGCTCGCGCTTGGCTGCGTCATGGCCTTGCTCGCCACCGCGTGCACCGATCCGCCGCCGGTGCTCGGGCCGCGACCGACCAGCGTGGCCGAGACGCCGGAGCCCGGCCCCGACCAGATCGTGATCGGCGTCGACTCGATCGAGGGCGGGTACAACCCGCACACCGTAGCCGACTTGTCCCCCGTCACGCGGGCGCTCGCGCAGCTGCTGCTGCCGTCGGTGTTCGTGCCTGGCGAAGACGGCGGCCTCGAACTTGACGAGACCGTGATGCGCTCGGCCGCGGTGACCTCGACCAAGCCGTTCACCGTCAGCTACACGATCCGGTCGGACGCATCCTGGTCGGACGGCGCGCCGATCGCGGCGGAGGACTTCATCTACCTCGCCGAGGCGATGCGCAGCCAGCCTGGCACCGTCGACCCCGCCGGGTACCGGCTCATCACGGACATCGCCTCTGGCGACGGCGGCAAGCGGGTCAAGGTGACCTTCGCCGACCGCTATCCCGGCTGGCGCGGCCTCTTCACCGACCTGTTGCCCGCCCACCTGTTCAAGGACGTGCCAGGCGGCTGGCAGAACGCCCTCGGGACCAGCTTTCCCGCCTACGGAGGGCCGTTCGCCATCAGGACGATCGACCTCGCGCGCGGCGAGATCCTGCTGGAGCGCAACGAGCGGTACTGGGAGAAGCCCGCCGCAGTGGACCAGCTGGTGCTGCGGCGCTCTGACAAGCAGGGCATCATCGCCGCGCTCCGGGACGGCAACAACCAGTTCGCGCTCACAAGGGCCACCGGGCAGGACAGGGCAGCGCTGCGGCGGCTCGGCAACGACATCACCCTCTACACCGTGCCCCGGCCAGCGGTGGCCGAGGTGCTGCTGCGCCCGACGAGCGACGTCCTCGCCGACGACACCACCCGAGCCGCGATCGCCACGCTCATCGACAGGAGACGGCTCATCGCCGCGGGTGCGAAAGGCGGGCCGTCCAGCCGTTTGCGGGCCACCGCACAGATCGGCGTGCCGTCGTCGACCGACTTCCAGCCAACGATTCCCGCGGCCGAGCGGGTGCCTCACCCACAGCGCGCGCGGCAGCTCCTGCGCGCGGCCGGGTATCAGCCCGCGGCAGGGACGTGGCGTGACAGGAATGGCGACAAACTGCGGCTGGTCGTCGCCGCGCCGAACGAGCAGGAGCCGTACCTCGCGATGGCGCGCGAGCTGATGCGCCAGCTCACCGCGGCTGGTGTCGAGACCAAGCTTGCCACCCCGAAACCACGGGACCTGTTCGGGTCGGACCCCGCCGACCCTGACGCCCAGCCGCTCGCGGGCGGCCTCGGCATCGACATCGTGCTCGCCCCGCGCGCCGTCGGCGCGGATGCCGCGTCGACGTTCGCCTCCCGGTTTGCCTGCCGGGAGCGCTCCGGCGACAGCGGCAGTGCCGCGAGCGGCGGCACCGGCGACGGCGGTGCCGCTACCGAGAACGGCGGCAACCGGGGCAGCGACATCAGCGACAGCGGCAGTGCCAATGACAGTGCCGATGACGACGTCGTCGAGCCCGGCAACATCACCGGCTACTGCCATGAGCGGCTCGACCGGCTGGGGCGTGCGGTGCTGACCGGCAAGCAGAGCCTCGCCGACGTCAGGTCCGAAGTGGAGTCAACGCTGTGGCGTGCCAACGTCACCATCCCGTTGTTCCAGTTCGCCGACACGCTCGCCGTCGGCGATGACGTGGCCGGTGTGACACCGGGCCACGGGTTCGCCGGTCCTTTCGGCGACGCCGTCAACTGGATCCGCACCGGCAACTGAGCACGGTGGCACAACCGTTTTGGAAGCGTTTCAAAATGACGCATTTGTGCGGTTCTCAGTTTTTCCTTGATCGATTCCACAGCACGGGTGACGCCGATGTGTGTGAACCATTCGGCGGAGTCGCAACCTTTTCATGACCTGCCCGTGACCTGCTACGGGAGTGCGAAGGTAAGCACTCTCGCCACTGGCGAGAATGGGCACGTCACCCTTTGGTCACGATCCGGCCCCAACCGGTGACTCCGTATGTTTTCCTTTCT
>WHUD01000122.1 GCA_009377385.1 Actinophytocola sp. | reverse complement strand
CGCCATCCCGGCGAGCGCCGCCGTCCTGGTGCCCCAGCCGAGCAGCACAAGCAACAGACCGAGCTGGCTGATCGTGCCATAGGCCAGCAGCATCTTGAGGTCGTCGGCCACTAGCGCGCGATAGCCCCCAACCACAAGCGACACCAGCCCCGCAACGGTGACCATCATGACGAACACCGGATTCGACGCGAATCCTGGTGCGAGCCCCGGCCTTCACCATCGCCGCCGCGTGCAGATACGCGCTGACCGGCGTCGGCGCCACCATCGCCGCGGGCAGCCAGGAATGCAGCGGGAGCTGTGCCGACTTCGTCAGCGCCCCGACCAGCACCAGCACCAGCGCGACGTCCACCGAAGCGCCAGAGGGAGCGGCCGCCACGATCCCCGACAACCGCCAGGTGCCAGCCGCCTCCCCCAGCATGACCAGCCCGAGTAGCATCGCGAAGCCACCGAGCGTGGTCATCAGCAGCGCCTGGATCGCGTGGCGCCGCCGATCGTTGGCGCGGCCGGGCCCGCCGATCAGCAGGAACGAGCACAGCGTCGTCAGTTCCCAGAACAGGTACAGCCCGATGATGTCGTCGGCGAGGACGAGCCCGAGCATCGCCCCGGCGAACGCGACGAGCACCACTGTGTCGCGCGTGGTGCCACGCTCGCCGTGCCCATACCAGCCCTGGTAGGCGAGCACCACGGCGCCGACGCCGGTGACAAGCAGCGCCATGATGAGCGCCAGCGCGTCCACCCGGAAGCTCAGCTCAATGCCGAGCGGACTTGCCCATGGCAGCGTCGCCGTGGCCGGTTCCGCCCCACCCAGCAACAGGTGCGCGACCGCCAGCCACACGAAGGCCGCGGCGGGTGGCACCGCCCCCACCGCGGCCACGGTCAGCGGTTCCGCATGCGCTTGACGGTGATCAACGCCGCGAGCAGGCCAAGCAAGCCAAGTGCGGACGCGCCGACCACGCCGGGATGTCGCTGCGCGTTGGCGACCTGCCGTTGCATGGTCTCGCTGGTCCGAGTCTTGACGTCCAGCTTGCCCGCGAGCTCGGACACAGTGCCTGCCAGCTCGTCACGGGTCAGCTCGACGTCATGCCGGAGATCCTCCACGGTCGGCGTGCTGCCCGGCATGGTCTCCTGTTCGGTCTTCTGGTCGTGCGGTGTCTCGGTCATCGCCGTGCACCTTCCTTCACCGTGTCGACATCCGTCTTGACGCTGGTGATGGTGTCGTCGGGTGTCGGTGGTGCCGCCTTGCGCACCAGCAGCGTCCCGACAAGGCCAAGGACGGCGGCGAGTACGACCAGGCCACCACCGATGATCAGCGCGGCAGCCCAGCCCGGCAGGCCGATGGCCACCACCATGATCAGCGCGGCCAGCAGGCCGGCCCCGCCATATACGGCGGTGACGGCCGCCGCAGCGAGCAGGCCACCGCCAACGGCGCCGCGTTTGGCCTTCGCGGTCACCTCACGGACCGCGAGCTTCGCCTCGGCCCGCATCAGGTGCGACGTCTGCTGTGAGACGTCCTTGACGAGTTGTGCTGTCGAGCGGTCGTGCCCGTTCTCGTGGGCCTCGACCGCTGTTGTGTCCGTGCTTGTCATGCCAACCTCCCTTCCTACGGCCGATCGCGTGCTGTATCGGAGAACTCTCTGAGCCGATCGGCCGGTCCCGCTGGTTGCAGCGGGGGTGTGCTCATACCCTCGCCAGCGCGAAGGCCGGTGAGGAAGTCCTCAAGCGCCTCGATGGCGCTGTAGCGGGGCGCCCAGCCCAGGTCGATGCGCGCCCGCGTGGTGTCCATGAGCGGCAGCCGCAGCACCGCGTCGAACAGGCCGGGCGACGCCGGTACGACGTGGGTGTGCCACGCCGCGGAGAGCAGCGCCCGCAGCGGACCGGCGGGCAGCCGCACCGAGCGTGCCCCCAACAGGTCCGCGATGGTGTCGGCGTCGACCACCGGCTCTGCCGCGATGTTGTAGGGGCCGTGCGCGTCGGTGACGGCCGCGATACGGAAGGCGTCCGCGACGTCGAAGGCGTGCACGGTCTGCATCCGCAGCCCAGCGATGTCCGGCACCATCGGGACGAACTGCGAGCGCACCAGCTTGCCAGGCAGCAGCGGGCCCGCGAACAGCCTGCGCTGCTCGGCCGCCGAGGTCTTCTTGAAGACGAACGCGGGGCGCATCCGCACCACCCTGGTGCGTGGGTTGTCGTGTTCGAAGGTGTCCAGTGCACGTTCCAGGTACGCCTTTTCCCGGGTGTAGGCCGCGCCGGGCCAGCCGTGGGTCTGCCAGCTCTCGGCGACCGGCTCGTCGTCCGGTCCCGGCGAGTACGCGCCGACCGATGAGCTGTACACCAGGGCCGGCACGCCCGCGTTCGCGACGGCGTCGAACACTCGCATGCCGCCAATGACGTTGGCCTGCCACGTTGCGATGGGGTCGCGCGTCGGCTGGAACAGCCAGGCCAGGTGCACGACGACGTCACAGCCGCTGAACACCCGTTCCAGCTCGCCCGCCGACTGCGCGTCGGCGATGTCGATGGTCGCTATGTCGAGCTTGGGCGTGCGCCAGGAGGTTTCTCTGCGCGCGATGCCGATGATGGACGCGACCCTGGGATCGCGCGCAAGTTCCTGTACCACGCTGGTGCCGATGTTGCCCGTCGCGCCGGTCACCGCCACTCTGAGTCCGTCCGCCACGGTGTCACTCCCTTCAGGCACGTCCCACCGGCACTCCGCCGCTGGTCGTCGCTCGTTTCTGATGATTGGGTACCCGGTAGGGCGCGTGGTCAATCGACCCAGGTGGCGCCGGTGACGATCCCGGTGAACTCCCACCGACGTTGCGGCACGCCACTGCAGTGCTGATGCCGAGCTTCCGGTAGATCTGACCGCCCGACGCCCGTGGGTAGTGATGGCTGAACTGGGCGCACCAACCGCTGTCCCAGGAATCACACGCCACGGTGTTCCGCGGCGTGACACAGCATTCTTGCAGCGCACAGCGCTGTGCGGAAGTACGGCGCCGTGCGGAAGTACAGTGTCGCCGAGAGTCGCCGACCGGACGAACGCCGTAGTCCGGTCAGCCGTACGTAACGTCCAGGCGCCGGGTGGCGAACCTGGAGACGTCATGCCTGCGGAATCCATCGACGATGTGCTGGCCGCGCTGGACGGCATCATCGAGCGCGCCCGCCGGGACGGCGACCGTCGCGGCTACTTCGCGGTGCTCTATCGGCAGGTCACCGCGAAGGTCAAGGACGGCGTGGAGTCCGGCTTCTTCGACGACGCCGAGCGCATGGCACGCCTCGACGTCCTGTTCGCCAACCGCTACCTCGACGCCGAAAACGGCGGCGAGTTGACCAGGAGCTGGCGGGTCGCGTTCGACGCCTGCGCCACGTGGCGGCCGTTGCTGCTGCAACACCTGCTCGCCGGCATCAACGCCCACATCAACCTCGACCTCGGCATCGCGGCGGCCCGCTGCTCGCCGGGCGCGCAACTGGCGGGGCTGCGCGGCGACTACGAGCGGATCAACGACATTCTCGCGTCGACCATCGGGCCGGTGCAGGCGAACATCGGCACGGTGTCGCCGCTGCTCGGGCTGCTGGACACGATCGGCGGCAGGCACGACGACGAGATCATCAAGTTCAGCATCGGACACGCCCGCCGCGGCGCGTGGCGTTTCGCGACCCGGCTCGCCGCGCGGCCCGATGACGCCTGGCCGGACGCCATCGCCGACCAGGACCGCCGGGTAGCGCTGGTCGGAAACACCGTCCTGCGGCCCGGCCTGCTCAGCGCGGGGCTGCTGGTGATCCGGCTCGCCGAGAGCGACGACGTCGCGCGCAACCTCGACGCGCTGGCGGTGGCGCCGATCGTGCGGCCCGAGCCGTCGCCGTAGCCACTACGTCCCTGTCAAGTCGCGCAGGAAGGGCCCGGCGCGTGCCTTGGGGTCGAACCACGTCGACTTCGGCGGCATCACCTTGCCCGCATCCGCCACCGCGAGGACGTCCGCCACAGCGGGCGGGTGGAGCAGGAATCCGATCGCCTCGTGGTCGGCGCACCAGCGGGCGACGGCGTGGGCGTCCCTGGTGCCCGGCAGCGGCAGGAGCCGCGTCCCGGTCGCGTCCGCCAGCGGACCGAGCACACCCTCCTCCAGCACGGTGACGTCCAGCGAGGCGCACGGATCGGACGAGCGGGGCACCCGCAGCCGCAGCCGGTACCACCGGCCGTCGAGCCACACCGCGACGGTGCCTGGCTCGCTCGCGACGTCGGCGCTGGTGCACTCCTGGAACGACTCGGTCGCCGGCTGGCACGCCAGCACGTCGAGGATGTCCGATGTGGACATACCGCCCGGACGCGGGAGGCACCGATGGTAGCCGAGGAGCCGGATCTGGTCGGTCGGGAACAGCGCGCCGAGCACGACGCCGCTGGCGTCGGGATGTCGGCTCGCGTACCGATCGGCGGCGGCCATGCGGTGATGGCCGTCCGCGATGTACAGGGTGTCGACGTCGCTGATCTCGGCTCGGATGTCGTCCGCAAGCGGGCCGGGCGGTTCGATCCACACCGACTGCGTCACGTCCGTGACGAGATCGACGTCCGGCGTCCGCTTCGCGATGCCGCTGAGCAGTGCCCGGAGCCGAGGCCTGGGCTGGTGGGCCAGGGTGAGAGGGACCAGCTCGCAGCGCGTCGCCGCCAGGAGTTCCGCCAGCCGCCGCACGCGGTCCGGCTGGGTCGCTTCGTGGCGGCGCACGCGGCCGTCGCGGTAGTCCTGCACCGAGACGTCGGCGAGCACCCCGGTCTGCTCGTGCGTCCCTGCCGCCAGCCGGTACACGACCACCGCGCCCTCAGGTGGCCGGGTGAACGCCCCCTGCCTGGCGAGCTGGCGCAGCCGCGCCACGTCCATCCGGGCAGCTTCCAGCGGTCCGCCGACCAGCTTCGCGTCCAGTTCGGCCAGCCGTGCGGCCTGGCGCGGGTTAGCGATCAGTACCCGAGGCGAGCGCGTCACGGCCGGGCGCGGCTCGGGCGCCGCGAGGACGTCGACCTGTCGGGATGGCGGGTTCATGACCGCCCCGCGTACTGCAGCGATGCCGTGTCAGGTGTGACGCGGTGCAGCAGTCGTCCCCGCTCGTACTCCTGGATCATGTGCACCACCTCGTCGGCGATCGCGTGCTGTGCCTGCTCCGTTGACGCCCCGATGTGGTGGGTGCCGTAGACGTTCGGGTGCCGAGCAAGCGGTGAGTCGATCGTGCCGGTGGACTGCCCCGGTTCGCCGTCGAAGACGTCGAGCCCTGCCCGGACGCCCTTGGTGTCCATGGCCTCGATCAGCGCGTCCTCGTCCACGACGTCGCCGCGGGATGTGTTCAGCACGAACGTCCCCGGCCGGACGCGCGCCAGCAGTTCGCGCCCGACGAGGCGCCGGGTGTCCGCAGTGGCGGGGACGTGGAACGAAAGGACGTCGCAGGTGTCGGCCAGCGCCTCGATGCGGTCGACGAAGCTGATCCCGGCGGCGCGGGCCCGGTCAAGCAGGTGCTGCGACCGTCCGGGCTTCGCCACGGCGTAGACGTGCGCGCCGAACGCCGTTGCCCGTTCGGCGAACGCGAGCCCGATCTGCCCGAGCCCGACGACGCCGATGCGACGTCCGAGGATGCCGCGCGCGGTGGCGTAGCGCTTCTTGTCCCAGCGCCCGGCGCGCAGGTCGGCGACGCTGTCCGGGACGTTGCGGTCCAGTGCGAGCAACAGCGCGAACGCCAGCTCCGCGACGGCGACCGCGTTGCGGCCGGGGACGTTGCATACGGCGATGCCGCGTCCGGCCGCTGCCTCGCAGTCGATGGTGTTCGTGCCGGATCCCGCCCTGATGACCAGCCGCAGGCCGGACGCCGTCGCGATGGTGTCCGCCGTGACCCTGGTGCTCCTGACCACGACAGCGTCATGGCCGCGCGCGGTGTCCGGGAGTGTGTCGGCCGTCGTGTCGGGTTGGTAGGCGACCTGGTGGCCGTCGCGGCGGAGCGCGGTGACGGCGTGGTCCGGGAAGGCGTCGGCAATCAGGATCCGCATGGAACACCCCTCGCTTGGAAGTTGCGCTATTCACAACCGTTGCGCATTACGCCAGGATCCCGTGCGTCCGGGGGTGGCGTCAAGGGCGAGGTAGTCGCGACATGGCTGGCGAGCTCCTGCCTACTCCTCGACGAACAGCGCCAGCGAGGCGGTGAACCCGTGCAGCGCATTGCGCCCGGCGACCGGACCCAGCTCCCCCGCGGCGAAGAAACCCGCCACCGGAATCCCGCCGAGCGACTCCGCGATCAGTGCGGCGTCGTGGTCGACGACGTCGAACATCCGGCTGCCTCGGCCGTTGCAGGTGAACAGCAGCGCTCCGCTCGGGCGACCGGCAGCCGCGATGGCCTTGCGGAGCCGGTCGCGCAGGTCCTCGTCCGCGCTGGCCGCGTCGCGGATCTGGAACCGCACCGTCGTGCCCACCTCAACGACGTCGCCGACCTCGATGGCGCCGGTCTCCTGGTCTGCGCCCAGAATCGCCCGGATCAGGAAGTCGCCGCGCTGCGGGTCGTCGACGTACTCGTCCACCAAAATGCCAATCTGCGGGCCACGCTCGGCGACACCGCGCTGGTCGTCCGGCAGTGCGGCGATGCTCTCCCTGAGCCGTTCCAATGGCGGGCGTCCGCCGAGGCCGCTGAGCACGTTCCCGCTGCTGCCTGTGACGGTGTAGGCCTCGCCGACCGGTCGGCATCCTTGCGAGACCACTGTCAGCCCGCGCCAGCCGGGCAACCGGACGCCGACGGCGCCGGAGTCCAACACGTGCCGGTCGCGGAACAACCGGCACTCGCCGGGTCCGCCGCCACCGCTGACCATGCCGCCCATGACCTGCACCCCAGGCCGGTGGGCGTTGAGGTGGTCGAGCAGCACGTCCGCAGGGAACGAGTACGGATCGGGCAGCAGCAGGTGGAAGTCGTCGGCCGCGTGGCCGAACTCGTATCCCGCGAAAAGGCCACCGGACGGCGTGCGCACGAACTCCAGATGGAACGTCTCCACCGGCTCGGCGAACGACGCCAGCCACACCGCGACCGACGGCTCACCCTCGAGCTCGCGGGCGTTCGCGACGACCGTCTCCGCGACGCATCCGATCAGCGCGTCCGGGGCGGCGGTGTCGTGCACGGCTGCGAGGACGCCTATCGCGTCGTCGCGGTACTCCGGCGACGTCAGCAGCACCGCGAGCGTCGCGGGCTCGCCGTTGAGTGCGGCCATGGCGGACGTCGCGGCTTCGGACGCCGCTGTGCGCGGCTCCCGCCCCGTCGAGACCCCGACACCGATACGCACCCGTCTATGGTGCGCTCAGCTCGCGACGCCGTCCACGTAGGTCACCGAGTCCGACGGCAGGGCCGCCACCCTGGGACCGGGCAGCAGGATGCCGGTGAGGTTGAGCGGGTCCGCGGCGGGCAGACGCACGGGCTCGCCGTCGCGCGGCATGGTGCGGGTCTTGCGGAGCTGGTCGACGGCGTCGGGGTGGGCGTACTGCTCGCCCGCGAAGCCGCTGACGAACCGGCCGCCCCTGACGGTGCCGCGCGCCTCCATCCGCCGCAGCGCCCAGAGCACGTCCCGCCACGGCACGCTGCGTTGCTCCCGCCCCACCGCCCCAACAGTGTCGCGCGCAACGATGTCACGGAACACCACGCCCCACCGCGCGATGAGCTGCTCGGCGATGGCCTCTGCCAGCTCGTCCGGGTCGTCGGTAGCTGCGTCGTCCGAGTCACCATGCAGCAGCGACCAGCGTCCGGTCGAGCGTGCCGCCGGGGTCCGGCCCGCTTTCCGCAGCCGCCGGGGGCTCACCGGCCGCCGGTTGCGCCACGGCGACAGCAACGCCCGCAGCGCGCCGAACCCGTCTGCGGTGACCAGGCCACGGGCGACGGCGTCCCACAGAGCCTCGTCGATCTCGGCGGGGAGTCGTCCGGTCATCGTGGCGAGCTGAGAGGCGAACAGCGCGCCCTGCCCGGCCAGCGCCTCGACGACGTCCGCCGTGCGGCCCGGTCCCGGCGGTGCGGGCGTGCGGTCCCCGCGTGCGGCTTGTAGCAGCCACGGCAGGTCGTCGCGGATGGCGAGCGTGATCGGCGTGGCCTTGGACGGCGTCATTCCGCTGTGGCGCGGCGCTTGCTCGTCGGCTGGACTCCGCAGCGACAGCCGTCCCCAGGTGACGTCGCCGGACAGGCACACCTCGTCCAACCACTCGCGCCGGTAGCCGTCGACCCGCGCGGCGAGGACGTCCTCCCACGCGCCCGCAGCGAGTTGGTAGCCCTGCAACTGCTCGACGACGGCGATCACGCCGAGCTTGCCCTCGCGCCGGGTGTCCGGCACGACGTGCTGCCAGCGCAGCAGGAACCGCATGAAGTCCCGCGCGGTGACCGGTTCGATCTCGCGCCGCTGCCGCGCGCGGGTGTACCCGTGGATGCGCGACAACAGCCTGCGGGCGCAGAGCTCCTCCGGGCCGTCAGAGGTCGTGAAATGACCCCGGAAGGCGAATCCCTCGCTCTCCAGCCGTGCGACCGCGATGGTGACGTCCGATGTGGACAGGAGGGTGGCCGCGCTCAGGTCGTCAACGGTGGACGGACCACTGATCTCAAGGTGACCGCGCAACATCTCAGCCACCGCCGACTCCCTGTCCAGCGACACGGTGGCACGGGGCGAGCGGTGATCCGGCGTCATCCGCGCCTCGGGGAACAGCAGCTCGATCGCGGGCCTGCGTTCCACGGCCGCCCACAGCTCCCCTCTGCCGGTGTCCGCGGTGACCGCACGGCGTTCCGCCACCAGCTCCTCGAACCAGCCGTGCCACTCGGACTTGGGGCGTAGTCCGATGACGGTCATGAGGACGTCGTGCAGCTCGTCGGGATCGCGCGGGTCCGGGCGCACCTCGGTGCGGACCCGTTCGATGGCGTCCGGGTCCAACGCGCTCAAGTCGTCCGGCTCGACCGGCAGGCCCCGGCGCAGCGGTACCGCCCTGCTGCGGCGCTCCTCGAGCGGGGCGTCGTCGAGGAAGGTGAAGGGGGAGCCGTTGAGGATCTCGTGCGCCAGCACCGACGGCTCGGTGGTGTCGCGCACGACCACCCGGATGCGGCCGGTCTCGACCCCGCGCACCAGATCCCGTAGACCGTCGACGTCCATCGCTTCGTGCAGGCAGTCGTCCAGCGTCTGGCGGACCAACGGCTGGTCCGGGATCTCCATCGGGCCGGGCGCCACGTTCTCCTGGCACGCCGCGAGCGACGGGAACACCGCCGCCATCAGGTCGTCGGCCTCCATCCGTTGGATTGGCGGCGGGTTCTTGCGGCCACCGCGCATGCGCGGCACGACCAGCGACCGGTTCAGGTTCCAGCGCCAGCGGGCGGCGAACATCGGCGACGGAAGCACCGCCTGCCGCACGACGTCCTCGACGGTCGGCGATGCCAGGAACGTCGGTACCTGCTCCAGCGGGAAGCTGTGCTCGAGCCCGAGCGACAGCAGGATCGCGTCGTCGCTGGCGGCGGCCTGCAGCTCGAAGTCGAACGTGACGCAGAACCGCTTGCGCAGCGCGAGCCCGAACGCGCGGTTCAGCCGCGCGCCGAACGGTGCGTGTCCGACGAGCTGCATTCCGCCGCTCTCGTCGAAGAACCGCTCCAGCACGATGGTGTCCCGAGTCGGGAGCGCACCGAGGGCGGCGTACGCGGCGGCGAGGTAGCGCATGATCTCCTCGGCGGCGGCATGGTCGATGCCGCACTCGTCGGCCAACCACCGCACGGCGCCGTCACGGTCGTCGGCGCGGAGGCGTCGCTCCACCTCGGCCCGGATGTCCGAGACCTCCTCGGACAGCTCGACGGTGCGTCCCGGCGCCTCGCCGAGCCAGAACGGCACCGAGGGCGGCGCGCCCTTGGCGTCCACCACCCGCACGGTGCCCGGCTCGACCCGGCGGATCCGCCACGATGTCGTGCCGAGCAGGAAGACGTCGCCGACCATGCTCTCGATCGCCCAGTCTTCATTGACGGTACCGACCGGCGTCTCGTCCGGCTCGGCCACCACGCGGTAGTCGCCCAGCTCCGGGATCGCGCCGCCAGAGGTCAGCGCGGCCATCCGTGCGCCCCTGCGGGCGCGCAGCACGCCGTTGACCTGGTCGCGGTGCAGGTAGGCAGCGCGCCTGCCGCGTCCGGTGCGGATGCCCTCGGCAACCAGCTCAAGGACGTCGTCGAACGCCTCCCGGGAAACCTCCGCGAACGGCGCCGCCCGCCGGACCAGCGCGAACAGCTCGTCCTCACGCCACTCCTGCGCCGCGCACTCGGCGATCACCTGCTGGGCCAGGATGTCCAGCGGCGCTTGCGGCACCAACAGGGCGTCCAGGCGCCCGGTGCGCACGCCCCGGAGCAGCGCCGCGCACTCGACCAGCTCGTCCCGACTGGTCGGATACAACACGCCCTTCGGGGTGCCGCTGCGGGTGTGGTTGGAGCGGCCAACCCGCTGGAGGAACGTCGCCAGGCTGCGGGGTGAGCCGAGCTGGCAGACCAGCTCGACCGGGCCGATGTCGATACCGAGCTCGAGCGAGGCGGTGGCTACCAGGGCGCGCAGGTCCCCTGCCCGCAGCCGGGCCTCGACGCGCTGTCTGCGGTCCTTGGACAGACTGCCGTGGTGGGCTGCGACCACATCGCTACCCGGCCGTCTCGGCACGTCCGCCTCGTCGTGGTCGCGGACCTCACCTGATCGGCCACTCGGCTGGGCCGCTGGCCCAGCCTCGCCGGGCCGAGCCGAGTCGGTCGGAGGCTCCTCCCCCAGCCGCTCGCCGAGCAGGTGGGCGACGCGCTCGGCGAGACGTCGGGTGTTGACGAACACCAGCGTCGTCCGATGTTTGGCGACGTGGGCGGCGATTCGGTCGAGGATCTCGCCCATCTGCTCGGTGGAAGCGACCGTGCCCAGCTCGTCGTCCGGCAGCTCAAGGGTCAGGTCGAGCGCGCGCCGGTGTCCGACGTCGACGATCGCGCATCGCGGCGAGCCGTCCGGGTGCGACCGCTCCGGTCCCGCCCCGACCAGCAGCCGTGCCACGACGTCGATGGGCCGCTGGGTCGCGGACAGTCCCACCCGCTGTGGCGGCTGGTCCGCCACGTGCGCCAGGCGTTCCAGCGTCAGTGCCAGGTGTGAGCCGCGCTTGTTGCCCGCGACGGCGTGGATCTCGTCGACGATCACCGTGTCGACGTCGTGCAGCATCTCCCGGCTGCGTTCAGCCGTCACCAGCAGGTACAGCGACTCCGGGGTGGTGACTAGGAACTGCGGCGGCCGTCGCAGCATCGCGGCGCGCTGGGATGCGGCCGTGTCGCCGGTGCGCACCGCCACCCGGAGTTCCGGCGCGGACAGCCCCAGTTCGGCGGCGGTCTCTTCGATCTCGCGCAGCGGCTGTTCGAGGTTTTGCTGGATGTCCAGCGCCAACGCCTTGAGCGGCGAGACGTACACCACCTGCGTGCCCTCCGGCTCCTCGCCGAGTTCGTGCGCCCGATACAGCCGGTCGATGCACACCAGGAACGCCGCGAGCGTCTTTCCGGAGCCGGTCGGCGCGGCGATCAGCGTGTCGCGTTCGTCGGCGATCGCGCGCCAGCCGTCCGCCTGTGGCGCGGTCGGCCCCTGCGGGAACCGCCGCTCGAACCACGTGCGCACCGCAGGGTGGAACGTCGCCAGCACGGAACCAGGTTACGTGCCAAGCTGGATGCTGGACATCAGACCTAGCATCTGACAGCGCACCCGTGGAGGAAAGGGGCATAAGGATGGCGTTCATGCGCAAGTTCACCGCCGTGGCGGGCGTTGCCGAGGCGGCGCGCCGATACGTGAAGAACAACCCGGAGAAGGTCCGCAAGGCTGGCGAGTTCGTGGACAAGCGAACCAAGGGCAAGTACCACGACAAGATCGACAACGTGGTGCGCAAGATCGACCGGTCAGCAGACGGCCAACAGCAGTAGTCCCACCGCGCCGTGTCCCACCGTCGGGACGCTGTGTTCCACACCGGTGACGCCGTGTTCCACGCTCGCCGCCGCACGAGGTGACGTTGACGTGGGCCCCGTCGACATGATATGCATGAGTCATGCATACGAAACGCCTCGCGAACCTACTCGGCGCCGCGTCCTTGGCCGTGACCGAGGAGCTTGTGGGCGGGGCGGTCGCGGCCGCGCAGCTGAGCACCAGCCAGGCGACGGCCCTGGTCGTCCTGCGCGGACAGTCCGGCCTCAGCGTCACCGAACTCGGTCGACGCACCGGCCTCCAGCAGTCCGCATGCACCCGCATGGTCGACTCGCTCCAGTCTCGCGGACTGATCGAACGTCGACGCGGCATCGGGAAGTGGACCAACATCCATCTGACCGACGACGGCCGCCGCGCAGCCGAGGACATCCTCCGCGCACGCGGCGACACCCTGCTCAACGTCGTCGCGAAGCTCGATGAGGTTGACCAGACCGCGCTCTGCCAGGCGCTCGAAAACCTACTGACGCGCCTGTACGAGGAGGTGCGTTCGGCCGACCGGATCTGCCGCATGTGCGACCGGGACGCCTGCACACCAGACGACGTCTCCTGCCCGGTCGGCGCCGCTGAACGGGCGGACCGCCACGACGGCGCCCCGGCCAACTGAGCCAACGTCGAACACGACGTCGGGAACGTGGGACACGACGCCGCTGGCGTGGTGGCGGGGACGTCTCCCCCCGCCACCACGCCACATCGCAGCGCGACGGTCAGCCGGTGACCAGAGTCAGCCGGTAGGCGTTCAGCGCCTCATTGACCGGTTGGAAATAGGTGGTGCCACCCCAGGTGCAGTTGCCGGAACCACCGGATGTCATGCCCTGCGCCTGGTTGCCCGAAATGAACGAGCCACCGGAGTCACCGGGCTCCGCACACACGTTGGTGCGGGTCAGACCGTACACACTGCCCTGCGCGTAGTTCACGGTCTGGTTCTTGGCTTGGATGTAACCGCAGTGCCAGCCCGTCGTGGAGCCCGAGCGGCAGACCGACGAACCGGTCGGAGCCTCGCTCGAACCATGCACGACCCTCGCGTAGCCGTTGTACATGTTCACCCACGGCTTCGGCGTGTCGTCGGAGCCGGTGTTGACGAAGGCGTAGTCGTTGCCGGGGAACGACGAGCCAGCGAAGTAGCCGCTGGGTGACGAGGTTCCCGTGCCGGGGCTACCGCAGTGGCCCGCGGTCACGAAGCCGCCGTACACCGCGAAACCGATCGAGCAACGCCCGCCGCCGCTCATGTAGTAGGCATTGCCGCCGATGATGTTCATCAACGTCTTCGGGTCCTCAGTGGACTGATCGATATCGACGTCGGCCCTTTCGACGCCCGCGGCGCGGACGAAGTCCCTTGCCTGCTCGGCAGTGCCGAAGGCGGTTGTCATGACGACCGAGTTGCTCTCGACGTCGACGTACCAACCCGCGACGGCGTCGGGGGCATTTCTGTCCGCGTCGTTGAGCTGCTCGACGATCGCGTTCAGGTCGGCGGAACTGTCATCGACCGAGCGGGGCTGCGCACCAGCCGGGCGGACCTCGTCGAACGTGGACCTCTCGGTCACCCCGACGACCAGCTTGCCCAGCTCGGCGTCGTAGTACGAGCCGCCGAAGCTGGCTCCCAGCGTGGCCCGCAGCGCCTTGTCGGCCTTGCGAGTCGTGGCCTCACTCCGCAGCAGCTGCTCGGCTTCCTGCTCGCTGAGCCCGAGGTCGCGCTGCATCGCCTCGGTCATCGTGTCGGCCTCAGCCGCCGGGGTTACCGGCGACGTCAGCGGATCCGCGGTCGCGGGTAGGGTAAGAACCGCGACCGTCCCCGCTGCTAGCATCGCGGTCACACTCAGGCGTGCCGCGATTCGTTGCTTTCGTAGCCTCATTCCAACTCCTTGTGACGGGTTTCGTCGTCCGGACGTGCGTTAAAAGTGTGCTGATTTGGACAAAGAACACAGCCACTTAACGGACCACAACGAAAGTCGGAGAATTGGCGATTGGCCCACAACGAAAGTATTATGATAATCAGGTGACAGATGGAAGTATCGCTATCCGCACCTTGCTAGCCTGTGGAAACGTCGGTCCCATAACGCAGGCGAAGATCGCGAAAATAGCCACCGTTCCCTAGCGAAGACGGTCGTAATCGCCGTAAGGTTGCCCGCATTTACTTGGCAAATATTCGCCAAAGCAACTCGTCAATTTCACTCATTTAGCGGTCGTTGTTTTTCAGGCATTGCCACGGCGCCGATGTGGTCACTTTCCGTGTTCGCGACGGCACGTACCGATGAGAGGACTAGGAGTACAGTCCGCGGTCGTACTGGCCGCCCGTGACGGCGACCGGCGGCGCGGCGTAGCTCCCGGCAGCTGCGGGAAACCGGCGCGTCGCCAGCGCAACCGATGTGCTAGCCGCAGATCACCGAAAAAGGTGCAAAAAAGACGGTCATCGGTACGTATCGCAACCGTTGTCCCCTCGTTGATGCACACAGAGAGTGAACGATGAGCGTTCGCAG
>WHUD01000121.1 GCA_009377385.1 Actinophytocola sp. | reverse complement strand
ACCGGCAGGGCGGATGTGCGGATCCCCTGCCACGTAGGACAGCCTGCCGAGCCGATCGGCCTCGACCAGCTCAGCCACGGTCACGCCCTGTTCCATGCTGAAACACAGCACCGCAAGCCGCTCTGCGGCTCCATCCGTATCCGGTGCATACAGCCCGGCTCGTCGAAGCTCATCTATGATCGGCGATGCATCGTTGTCATTCATCAGGTCTCCGTCACCGTCGCATCCGGCCAAACAGTGGCAGGCCGAAGGGCTACCAGCTGACGAACGTACTTAAGAGCATCGCTCTGCGCGAGGACGGCTGGCGTGAGGGCGGGTCACTCGATTGCTGGGTTCACAGCCTCCTGCCACGGCGTATGCGGTTGTCGCAGCTACAGCTCGGTCGCGCGCTCGCCTGTTACATGACCAGGAGCATGTAGGCACTGCCGGTCAAGCTACGACCCCTGCCGTGACCGGGGCTGTTGCGGTGGCCGTGTGTGATCGTGGCCGGTCAGTCCCCATCTGGGTAGACGAAGCGGCGCTTGAACACGTGCTTGGGTCCGGTGAGTGTCTCTTCGGTGATGCGTCCGAGGCCGTCGAGTGTGACCTCGGCGTGCGTGCCGGCGGCGGGAAAGCCCATCAGCAGCCGGGTAGCGCCGGAGTCGGATTCGACCGTGGCGGCGATAGGCGCTACGCCGGAGTTATAGGGCTCGTTGGACAGGAATGTCTTCCCGTCAACGGGCAAGGGTTGCGGTTCCGGCATTCCGGTCGCGGTGTTGCTGGTGCCTGCCTCGTAGACGGTGAACTCGTCGAGCCCGCGCATGACCTTCACGATTCGCTCGACCAGGTCGTTTGCCGATTGCACTGGCCACGGAATTATCGCGGCGAACGTGCCGCCGCGCCATCCGGTGGCGCCCGCCCGCAGGCTGAGCACGTTGTCGCCGTCGCGCCAGGTGACGGGGGCGACGAAGCAGCCGCCGCCGCAGGAGCGGAACTCGACGGGCGTCCTCGGTCCTGATGCGGGTTGCAGGTGCCCGGACAGTTCGTAGTCCGGGGACTCGCCGGGCCCATAGGCATTGCCGGGGTGTGGGGTCGACAGCCGCGCCACGACCTGACCCTTGCTGGCCACCAGGTTGATGCCGATATGGCCGGCCAGCCCGCCTTCGGGTACGGCGACGCCCTTGGGCGGTGGGGGCGGGGGTGCCGCGCCGGCCGTGCCGGGGGTCGGGGTCGACACCAGCACCGCGGTGGCGGCCAGCACCGCGATCAAGGTCGTCGCTTCGGCGCGCACCGTGCTCCTCACCCTGGCCAGCCGCTGTCGCCGCAGCGCCCACCGGCCGGCCAGTGCCAGCCCGGCGGCCGTCGCCACCAGCGCGAGCTTGATCAGCAACGACTGACCGTAGGCGCTGGTTGTCAGGGCGGGCAGCGGCACTAGGAGCAACGCCATCGTCAGGCCAGTGGCGACCACGAGCACGAACACCCACGCCGCCATCCGCGCATAGCCGAGCATCACCCACCGCACCGCCGGCCGCGAGGAGCGCCACCGCACCGCCGCCCGTCCGATGTGCAGCAGCGCCCCGGCCCACAGCCCGGCCGCTGCCAGGTGCACGCCGGTGAGCGCCGCCCCGGCGATCGGCAATTCGACGTTGCTGTGCGAGCCGAGGCCCTCTGCGACCGGGACCGCGACCAGCGGCAGCAACGCCCACAACGGGCGGCGCAGGGCGAGCAGCACAAGGGCGAGTCCGAAGCCGGCGGCATCGGCCAGCACGACGAGTCCAGGGCCGCTCTGCCACAGCGCTGACGGCGAGTCGACATCGGCTACCAGCACGGCACCGGAGATCATCGCGGCGAGCAGCCCGATGGCGGCACCGTAGTGCGACCAGGACGTGACCATGGGCAGGGTGTCGTTTTCCCGGCGGGCAGCCGCGGTGATCCGCTCCCCGATGAGCCCGCCGAAGGCCAAGGCGAACCCGGCCAGGAGCAGCCACCGGGCGACGGCCGCGGTCCAGTCGGTGGCCGGGGCGCTGCTCGCCGCGCCCGCGCCGGTGACGGCGGTGCCGACCGCGAAGCGGAACTCGCCGTCGATGCCGTGCCCGTCGACACCGGTCGCCTGCCACTGGATCCGGTAGGTGCCCGACGTGAGCTTCTTCTGCACCGGCGCGGTGATGACAGTGCCGTTTTTCTTCGTGCGGGCGGTCCCGACCGGAATCGTGTTGTCCTGCAGGTCGGTCATGGTGATCGCCTGCTCGCTCGCTGTGACACCCTCGTTGAACACCAACGTCACCGATTGCGGGGACTCGGTGACGGCCGTATCCAGTGCGGGATCGGTGAACAACAGAATCGGATGCGCGCCGGCGGGTACCGCAGTGGCCAGCAGCGCGATCCACACGACGGCGGCGACGAGCACCAGCCGAGCCAGGCGGGTCCGCCTCGACCGCAGTGCGGCGATCCCGCCCATGGTTGCCTCCTCATTTCCAACTAGAGTGCATAGTAGTTCGCGCTGTCCCCGCACTCGGACACGCCCCACACACCCTTGGAGGAGGCACGACATGCGATGCATCGCGGTCGGTATCACCGTGATCGTGTTCGGACTCATGTCCGCACCCGTCGCGCTCGCCCACGATGACGTCGTCGGCACCTCACCGAGCAACGGTGCTCAACTGACAACGGCACCGGACGAGGTCCGGATCGAGTTCTCACCGGACGCGAGCCCGCGCTCCGGTACCGCGTCGATCACCGGACCGACAGGCAACACGTATCAGCCCGGCGAGGCGAGGATCGACGGGACGACCTTGGTCATTCCGATGCGACCGTCCGCCACAGTCGGCCGTTACACCGTCGACTTCCGGACGGCCTCCTCCGATGGACACCCCGTCACTGGGACCGTCACATTCGAGCTGGTCGAACAGACCACTTCCGAAACGACAGCGGCGTCAACCAGCGCCACGCCAAATCCGACGACCGAAGCCACCGACAGCGCGCCGCTGTGGCCGTGGGTGATCGTCGTTGGCGCGGTCGGCCTCGGCGCGATTGGCCTGCTGCGCACGATCTCGCGCTCGAAGCACGACTGAGCTGTACACGGATCTTCGGAGGCGTGACCCGGGAGTGTGTCTGCGAGGTCACGCAAACCCGGGCAAACAGGACGCGACACCGCGTGCGGCGAGCAGGCCGGTGAACGCCGGACCTGTCGTCACGAGAAGGGTGATCGCGCTCAGCAGCAGCCGCATCCGCGCGCGTTGTGCGGGCGGGGGCGGCTCGGCCAGCCGCTCGGCGCGGGCGAGCACGCCCACGCCAGTCGCTCCCAGCGCCCCGGCCGGTATCGACGCGCCGCCGGAGAGGGTCAGCAGCGCGCCGAGCACGGTGCGCGGGTCGTGCCTGCGCACGGCAGCGTCGTCGGCGCAGATCTCGAGCAACGTGGCGACTTCGGATGCCGCGGTGGTGAACAGCTCGATCCGAGAAAGGTTGGTGGCCAGTCCACGGGTGGCGGCCAGCAGCAGGTGGTGCCGTCCGGTCAGGTGCGCTCGCTCGTGGGTCAGTACGGCCGCCAGATGGTCGTCATCGAGGGCCGCCAGCGCGGCACTGCTGACCACGATGGTGTGCGGCCGCCCGGCCACGCAGTACGCAACGCGTTCCGGAGCGTCGAGCACGACCGCGTCAAGCCCTGCCATCCGTCGCCCGACCACGCGCGCCATCGACGCGTGGCGATGGGTACGGGTGCGTGCACGCAACAACGATCGCCCCCAGCGCCACACCAGCACCGTCATCGCCGCGATCGCGATCGCCGTGAGTGCCACCAGGCCCGACTGCACGAGCACACCCGCCTCACCGGCAGCGACACCCTGCAGCGTGGTCACACACGCGGCGAGGATTTCGCCTGGCTGCGTCCAGTTGCGGAGCAGCTCGACAAGGAGGGCGACGACGGCCACCGACCACGACGCCAGAACACTGCCGGCCGCCATCAGCCACGCAGCGATGCCAAGCCGTGGAGCGACACCGGCGCGGGTCAACCGCGCCAACAGCCGTGGAGCGAAGACGGCGACGACGAGGCTGTACAGCAGCAGGCAGATGGCGACCGTCACGACGCGCCCTTCCTCGAGGACAGCCGCCGCAGCAAGCTCCGCAGCCTGCTCGACTCCTCATCGCTCATCTGCGCGAGGAACTGGCTGAGCACCGCGTCAGGGTTCTCGCTGCCATCCAGCGCTTCGCGCATCAGACGCGCGCTGTACTCCTCGCGGGTCAGCGTGGGCCAGTAGTGGTACGCCTTACCGTGCTTCTCGCGATCCAACCACCCCTTGCGGTGCAGCGTATCCATCGTGGTCATGACCGTGGTGTAGGCGATGTCCCTGGTCCGCTGCAGGTCCTCCAGCACCTCGCGCACGGTGGCCTTGCCAGCGCGATTCCACATCTGGTCCATGACCACCGACTCCAGGTCGCCAAATCCGCGCACCATCAACCTCCCGGCTCCTGCACCCCGCTCAGTCTAGCCACGCCACACCGCGCGCGTGAGGACACCGCGCGGCGGGCAAACAATGGCCACACACCCGTTCGCTACTATCTACGTACGTGGATAGTATTACTGATCCGCGCATCGACTTCCGCTGACGCATCGCGAGTAAGGACCTTCGAGTGGGTGAGTTGTTGATCGGGACGACGCTGCTGGCCTCGTTCCTCGGCGGCGTCGTGGCCTTGCTGGCGCCGTGCTGCATCTCGGTGATGCTGCCTGCCTACCTGGCCACCGGCTTCCGGCACCGCGGCGGCGTCGTACCCGCCACCCTGGTGTTCGGCACCGGGGTTGCCACGATCATCCTGCCGATCGGCCTTGGCGCCACGGCCCTGAGCCGGCTGTTCATCGAGCAGCACCTGTGGCTGTTCTCCATCGGCGGAGCGTTGATGATCGCGGGCGGAATCGCGGTGCTGGCCGGGTGGAAACCGAACCTGCCCATGCCGGGCGCGCGCACCATGACGGAAGGCAGCTTCGGATCCGCCTACGTGCTCGGCGCGTTCTCCGGCATGGCCAGCGCGTGCTGCGCCCCTGTCCTGGTCGGCGTCGCCGTGCTCTCCGGCGCCTCCGCCTCGTTCCCGGCGGCCCTGGCCATCGGACTGGCCTACGTCGCCGGAATGGTCGCCCCGCTGGCCCTGGTCGCACTGGCCTGGGACAAGCGCAGGGAACGTGCCACGCGGCTGGTCACCGAACGGACTGTTCGGATGCGGCTGGGACGCTGGCAGCGCAGCGTTCCGCTCGGCACCGCCATCAGCGGATTCCTGATGATCGGCATGGGCGCGCTCGCGGGCGTCCTGGCCTTCACCGACGCAGGCATGAACACCAGTGGCTGGCAGACCGACGCCAGTTCCTGGCTGCAGCACATCAGTGCCCGCATCCGAGACGCACTGGCCTGGCTGCCGGGCTGGGCCCTCGCCTTGCTGCTCGCAGTCGGCTTCCTCCTGCTGCTCCGCCGTGCGATCCGCACCCGCAATCGGAAGGTGTCCAACGCCGCAGCAGCTGCTGACGCAGACAACAACCACGCACGCACAGATCAGCTGTCCCCGACCGTTGAGGAGGACCAGACGTGAGCAATATCAGCGGCGAAACCTCGACCAGCCGCCCCGCGGGCAAGGCGGGACGCCCCACCGGCCCGAACCGACGCCGAGCAGAGCGCGCCGTCGCCGCAGCAGGCCAGACGGGCGGTATCGGCCGGGGAACGATCATCGGTGGCACCCTGATCGCCGTCTTCGCGGTCGTGGTGCTGTTCTTCGTCTACCAGTCGTCGCAAAGCCAGCCCGATCCGGCAGCCAGCGGCAGTGCCAGCGGCTACAAGCACGTGGCCGGCGAGCCGGGCATCGGCGAGAAGGCTCCCGGCTTCACGCTGCCTTCCAGCACCGGCGGCGAGATCAGCCTGGCCGACTTCCGAGGCGAGAGCGTGCTGCTGTACTTCCAGGAAGGCCTGATGTGCCAACCGTGCATTGACCAGATCACCGACCTGGAAGCCAACCAGGCCGACCTGGACAAGGCCGGCATCGACCGGGTGCTGTCGATCTCCCACGACCCGATCGACCAGGTCACACAGAAGGCCAGCGACGAGAACCTGTCCACCCCGTGGCTGTCTGACCCGCAGCAACAGGTCATCCACGCCTACGACGCCCACAAATACGGAATGATGCAGGGCCAGACCGCAGGGCACAGCTTCATTCTGGTCAGCCCCGACGGCACCATCCAGTGGCGCGCCGACTACGGCGGAGCGCCTGACTACACGATGTTCGTGCCCACCGGCAAGATGCTGGCCGACCTCGCCAAGGAACGGGCCTAGTGACCGCGCCCGTCGAGATCACCCTGCTCACCCAGAACGCCTGCGCCTTCTGCGATCACGCCAAACACGTGCTGCAGCGCGTTGGCCAGGACCATCCGCTCCGTATCACGGAGGTCAACCTGACCAGCGAAGAAGGCCAGCAGCTCGCCCGCAAGGCTGGGGTGCTGTTCGCCCCCGGCCTGCTCATCGACGGTGAGCCCTTCTCGTTCGGGCGGTTATCGGAACGCAAGCTGCGCCGCGCACTCGGCAAACGCCCCAGCAAGGAGTAGGTCATGCTGCCCGAACTGTTCACCATCTTCGGTGTCACCATTCAGTCCTACGGAGTCAGCAAGGCCCTGGCCATCCTGGTCGCCGGACTCGTGCTGGCACGCGCCTTCCGGCGCCACAACCTGTCCGGCGACGCGGCATGGTCGCTGGTCATGCATGCCACGATCTGGGGGCTTCGTCGGCGCCAAACTCTACTTCCTCGCCGAGCACGCCGACACGTTCATGTGGCACCACCTCGGCGGCATGGGCTTCACCTGGTACGGCGGGATGATCGGCGGCACCATCGCCGCACTCGTGGTCATCCGCCGACAGCGGCTGCCGCTCGGCCTCGTCAGCGGCCTGGTCGCGGTGCCACTGTCGCTGGCCTACGGCATCGGGCGGCTGGGCTGCCTGCTGGCCGGCGACGGCACCTACGGCGCTCCGACCGACGTGCCGTGGGGCATGGCGTTCCCGAACGGTGTCGTGCCCACGATGGTGGCGGTACACCCGACACCGCTTTACGAGGCGCTGGCCGCCTTCGCCATCGCCGGCCTGCTCTTCCTGCTCGGCCGCCGTGTCGCCGCACCGGCGGTGTTCGGCACCTACCTCATCCTCACCGGTGCCACCCGCCTGCTCATCGAGTTCGTCCGCATCAACGACCCCGCGCTGTTGGGACTCACCCAACCACAGCTCTGGTCACTACTGGCCGTTGCGATCGGCGCCGCGATCCTGTTCACCCATCGCCGACGGGCGGGCTTCATCATCGACGGCGGCGAGGTAACAGGGCTTCGGGATGATCGGCCCGAGGAACCCGTCACCGAACCCGCCACACTCAGTGATCACTATGCCGATTAGTAGGATCTGCCCGGTATGCCACCGATGCGGCGCAGCGAGACGTGATGAGTCAGGGTAGCCCGCGAACGCGATGCTCACCCGACGCAGCCTGCCGCTGGGTACCGCCGGAGTTGCCGGTGCGGCCGCGACTGGCGGAGCCTGGTTCGCGCGAGCGCATCCTGGTCGACTTCATCGCCGACAACCCGGGGGCAGTGGCTCATACACTGCCACAATGCCTATCACCTCGCCACCGGCATGGCCACCGTGCTCTCCTACCGAAACCGGTCCTGAATGCACCGCTCGCCGCGCGCGAGCCCGCACCAACATCTACTATCGGGCTTAGCAGAACAGAAAGGCGGTGCGTGAGATGATGGACGGCATGATGGGTATGGGCTGGATGATGGTGCTGTGGGTACTGATCGGCCTGGCGGTGCTCGCCCTGCTGATCTTGGGCATCATCTGGCTCGTCCGCTCGCTGACCGATCGCTCGTCCGACGCGCCCCAGATCGAGGATCCCGCCCAGCGCGAATTGCGCCGACACTACGCGGCCGGGGAGATTGACCAGGACGAGTACCAGCAACGTCTCGACGACCTCAGACGGCGCTGACGCCTTGGCTACGACACGGCTGTAGTAGACAATGGGTGGGTGGACGAGCGTACGGACCCCGGCGGACGCCTCATTCTGGCCGATCACGTCGCCAGCACCAGCAGGTTCATCCTGGCCGCGCAGCAGCTTTTCGAGAAGCTGACCTTCCGGTTCGCCGGTGATCATCAGACCCGCCGCCCGCTTCCCCTGGTGGCCGATGCCGGGTTCATCATCGAGAACCGGGAACGGTACACGAAGGGCATCGTGGAACGAGTCATCGCCGGCAAGCAGCAAGAGTAACGTCGCTGGGGCGTCCCACTGCACCGACTTGCACGGGAGGTTGTCAATGAATCCCCACCTGCGCGCCTCGGACGCAGACCGCGACCGGGTCGCCGACGCGCTGCAACGGCATACCGCCGAAGGGCGGCTCACCCTCGCCGAGTTCGACCAACGCTCTGCCGCCGCGTACGCGGCACGCACGATCGGCGACCTCGACGCCATCACGGCCGATCTCCCGCCCCTGGCTGAGCCGGCCGAGCCCGCTCACACTCGCGCTACCGGCGCGATCGGACCCCGGCTGTGGGTGCTCGCCGCGCTGCTTGCCGCCCTTGCCGGAGCCGGTCTCATCGGTGGCTACGCCGATGCGGCGGCCGCAGGCACCATGATGGACGGCATGTGCCACTGAGCGGTCATTCTGCGGCCGTCGGTCCGGCCTCACGTCCCGCAGTGCGACGGGCGACGCCGAGCACGTAGCGGCCGCTCCTGCGAGTCAGGACCCGATCGTCGACGGCGAGGCCGCGCTCCTGCAGCGCGGTGACGAACTCCTCGGCGGTGAACCGATCGTATTCGGGGTGGTCGAACAGCAGCCGATAGGTGCGGCTGGCCAGCGCGATGGCAGTGACCTCGTCGAAGTAGAACCGGCCGCCGGGTTTGAGCACCCGCACGGTCTCGTCGAGCGCATCCCGCCAGTTGGGGATGTGGTGGATGATGCCGAAGTCGAACACGGCATCGTAGCTCCCATCGCGGGCGTCGAGGGACAGTGGCAAATCGGTGGCGCTGCCCTGTGCCAGGCACACACGATCGGCGTGGCCGTCCAGCCGCCGCTGTGCCCGGCGAATCATTGCGGGATCCAGATCAACGGCGTCGACGTGGTCGGCACCAAATCGCTCGAGGATGAGCTGGGTGCCGTAACCGGAGCCACAGCCGAGCTCGAGAGCCCGCGATCCGGGAGCAGGTAGGCCGCCGAGCCGGATCAACGTGGGTGTTTCGTACCAGCGTTGCAGCCACCGCCGCGGCGGCGAGGCCACCAGCGCGGTTTCCACCTTGTTCATCAGCATGAGGTCGGAATTTCCTTCCAGTGGCGATACGGTCCGATGTCATCGCTACTTGACGATTGATTATTCAAGCACGTTATCATCGGTACATGGCGATGAAAAGCGAAGGGCTTCTGGCTGCTCCGGCGACTGAGGACATGCATCCGGCGGTGGCGCTGTTCCGCTCTTTGGCCGATCCCACCCGGCTGGCGATCGCGCGGCGGCTAGCCGCCGGGGAAGCCCGGGTGGTCGATCTGATCGGTGAGCTCGGGCTGGCACAGTCAACGGTGTCCGCGCACGTGGCGTGCCTGCGTGACTGCGGCCTGGTCACCGGGCGGCCGGAAGGCAGGCAGGTCTTCTACGCCCTGGCCCGACCCGAGCTGCTCGACCTGCTCGCCGCGGCGGAGACGGTGCTGGCCGCCACGGGCAACGCGGTCGCGCTCTGCCCGAACTACGGCACCGACACCGAACGGGCAGACGTGGGGGCGAAACAGTGAGCGACGCCTGCTGCGTGCCCAGCGACTCCCCGGCTGACGAGGAGCATCAACCCGAACGCCTGTGGGAAGTCGGCGAGCTGCGCGCCGCCGCAGCCGCCGGGGTGCTGCTGCTCAGCGCCCTGATCGCCGGATGGGCGGGGTCAGACGATGCCGCCTTGGCGTTCAACGCCGTCGCGCTGCTCGTCGGCGCGAGCACGTTCGTCCCGTCCACGGTGATGCGGCTGGTCAAGGGCAAGATCGGGGTCGGCACGCTGATGACCATCGCCGCCGTCGGCGCGGTTCTGCTGGGCGAGGTCGGCGAGGCCGCGATGCTGGCCTTCCTGTACTCCATCAGCGAGGGCCTGGAGGAATACTCCCTGGCCCGCACCCGCCGCGGGTTACGCGCGCTGCTGTCGCTGGTCCCCGAGCAGGCCATCGTGCTGCGCGACGGCACCGAGGTGGTGGTTGCCCCGGTCGAGCTGCGCGTCGGGCACCGGATGCTGGTCAAGCCGGGAGAGCGGATCGCCACCGATGGCGTCATCCGCTCCGGCCGCACCGCGCTGGACGTCTCGGCGATCACTGGCGAGTCCATGCCGGTAGAGACCGAACCCGGTCACGAGGTGTTCGCTGGCGCCATCAACGGAACCGGGGCACTCGAGGTCGAGGTCACCACCACCGCGGACGACAACTCACTGGCCCGCATCGTGCGGATCGTGGAGGCCGAGCAGTCCCGCAAGGGCGCAGGCCAGCGGCTGGCCGACCGCATCGCCGCGCCGCTGGTGCCTGGGATCATGATCGTCGCCGCCATCATCGCCGGGATCGGCAGCGTGCTGGGCGATCCAGAGACGTGGATAGAACGGGCCCTGGTGGTGCTCGTCGCGGCCTCGCCGTGCGCCTTGGCGATCTCGGTGCCGGTGACCGTTGTCGCCGCGATCGGTGCCGCCAGCAGGCAGGGTGTGCTGATCAAAGGCGGCGCCGCGCTGGAGACTCTCGGCACAGTACGAACGGTGGCGCTGGACAAGACCGGCACCCTGACCCGGAACCAGCCCACGGTGGTCGACGTCGCGACCGTCGACGGTGTCGACCGGCAGCGGGTGCTGGAGCTGGCGGCAGCGCTGGAAGCGCGCAGCGAACACCCACTCGCCCGCGCGATCCTCGCCGCTGTTCCCGAGCCCCAATCCGCCGAGGACGTAAACGCGGTCACCGGCGCCGGGCTCGTCGGCCGGGTCGACGACCGCACCGTGCGGCTCGGCCGGCCCGGCTGGCTCCAGCCCGGTCCGCTGACAGAGCAGGTGCGAGCCATGCAGTCCGCCGGCGCAACCGCAGTGCTGGTCGAGGACGACGGCCACGTGATCGGAGCGATCGCAGTGCGCGACGATCTCCGCCCCGAGGCGGCCGAGGTCGTCTCCCGGTTACACGACTCGGGCTACCGGGTGGCGATGCTCACCGGCGACAACACCGCCACCGCGACCGCGCTCGCAGCCGAGGTGCGTATCGACGAGGTGCACGCCGACCTGGGCCCGGAGGACAAGTCCCGCATCGTCGCGACGTTGCGCGAGCGCAGTTCGACGGCGATGGTCGGCGACGGCGTCAACGACACTCCCGCGCTGGCGACCGCCGACCTGGGCATCGCGATGGGCGCGATGGGCACCGATGTGGCGATCGAGACCGCCGACGTCGCCCTGATGGGCGAGGACCTGCGCCACCTGCCGCAGGCCTTCCACCACGCCCGCCGCGCCCGCCGCATCATGCTGCAGAACGTCGGACTCTCCCTTGCCTTGATCATCGCGCTCATGCCGCTGGCCCTGTTCGGCGTGCTCGGCCTCGCCGCCGTGGTACTGGTCCACGAACTCGCCGAAGTGATCGTCATCGCCAACGGTGTGCGCGCCGGCCGCACCACATCCCTACCAGCCGCGGAAAGTCGGGGCCTGGTGCCACCGGCCAGAGGCTCCCGCTTCGACGCCGCTGGCGCCGCGTACCGGAGCAGGACGGTGCAATGATGCAGCGAATATGGAAGGCGCATGAGAAAGCCCGCTGGGCGGTGGCGCTGTCCGGCATGAGCACAGGCACGGTCCTGCTGCTCCGTCGGATGCGGGCGGAACTGCTGCGGCGCGGCAGCCTGCGGCCCAGCACCGTGGTGGCGATGTACGGCGCCCACGCGACCGCCGTCGTCATCTCGCTACACCGGCGCTCGCTCCCGCTGCGTATACATCCGGCGCTGAGCACGGCGGCGGGCACCACGCTGATCGCCGGTGGTGGTACCGCATGTGTCGCCGGGATGGCGACCTTCGCCGATCCGGGCCAGGTAAGCGGCACCAAGCCCGGAGAACTCCTGACCGGCGGCATCTACCGCTACAGCCGCAACCCGCAGTACCTGGGCTACCTGCTGGTACTGACAGGCCTGGGCACGGCCCGCCGCAGCGGGCTCGCGCTCGCCTTGGGCGCGGCCACCGGCCTGGTGTTTCGCTGGTGGATCCCCATCGAGGAGCGGCACCTACAGCGGGAGTTCGGCGAGCCGTACCGGCAGTACCGGGCGCGCGTGCCACGTTGGTTCGGCCGCCCGCGGCAAGCGGGCTTCAGGAGCTCCTCCTGAGGTGCCACGGGAAGTCGCGATGCGGCCACATCTTTTCGATCTCGGCGTTCAATTCGGCACCGACCAGCACGGCGAAGGCCGTGGCATAGAGCCACAACACCACCGCCAGCGGAGCCGCCAACTGCGCGAACACCCCGTCGTCGCGTAGCGAGAATGTGACGTAGAGCCGTAACCCGGCGGCGGCAAGCATCCAGATGACGACGGTGAGCACGGCGCCGGGAAGGTCCCGGCGCCACGGCGTCTTCCAGGGTGCGGCCACGTGGTAGAAGGACGCCAGGAGCAGGACGACCAGCAGGCTCATCCCGGGCCAGAAGAACAGGTCGACCAACCCGCTCGCGGCCTGCTCCACGCTCGGCGATGCGATCAGGCCGACGATCTGCGGGCCGATCACCAGGATCGGCAGAACCGCGATCCCCACGATCAAGCCGCCCAGCGTCAGCCCGAGTGCCAGCAGGCGCCGATGCCAGATCGGTCTCGGATCCTCCAGGTCGTAGGCGATGGCGACCGTGTCGATCAACCGGGCGGCCGCCCGAGAGCCCGACCACAGGCTCAGCAACACCCCGAAGGACATGACGCCGGCCCGCCCCTCGCTCAACACGTCCTTCGCCACGTCCGAATAGGAATCATAGGTTCCAGGAGTCAGAAAGGTCCGCGGCACCTCGAACACCAGCCGGCTCAGTTCGGCCCCGCCCTGCGGGCCCAACGCTTCGGCGAGGAAGCCGAGCGAACCCAGCAACATCAACAGCAGGGCGGGCAACGACAGCAAGGCGAAGAAGGCCACCTCGGCCGCCAGGCCCGGCACCCGGTCGGCCAGGCTGTCGGCCACGGTGCGAGCCGGGAGCCGCCAGACCGGGCGAAGTCGCCGCGGTAGCCGTGCATCGACTCGGTGAACCCACGAACCCACAGATGGATCGGCCAGCTACCGGCCGGGATGCATCAGTGTGCCCGCGCCATCCATCATCAGCTCATGCATCCGGGCCATCCCGGGATTGCCCTCCATCATCAACTCATGCATGCGCGCCATGCCCGGGTTGCCGCCCATCATCAACTCATGCATCGTGCCCATTCCGGGCGGCACCTGCGGCTCCCGCTCATCCGCGGACGCCGCAGGGACGGTCACCGCCATCATGGCCGCCACGGCGCCGACCGTAGCCGCCGCGCGCTTGATTCCCATCGTCCTTACCTCCCACATATCTACTAGTACATTTAGTAGGCTACCTGACGCACCGGCACGCGGACGCGGGCCGCTGGCGGCAGGCTCACGCCGATTGCTCGGCCGGCTTGCGTCCGAAGCGGCGCAGCCGCAGCGAGTTGGTGACGACGCTGACCGAGGAGAAGGCCATGGCGGCGCCGGCGATGATCGGGTTGAGCAGTCCGAGTGCCGCGAGCGGGATGGCGGCGGTGTTGTAGCCGAAGGCCCAGCCCAGGTTTTGATAGATGGTGCGCAGGGTGCGGCGGGACAGCTGGATGGCGGTGACGACGCCGTCCAGGTCGCCGGACATCAGGGTGATGTCGGAGGACTCGATGGCGACGTCGGTGCCGGTGCCGATGGCGATGCCGAGGTCGGCCTGTACGAGCGCGGGGGCGTCGTTGATGCCGTCGCCGACCATGGCCACAACCCGGCCCTCATCCTGCAGGCGGCGCACCTCGGTGACCTTGTCCTCGGGCAGCACCTCGGCGAGTACCCGGTCGATGCCGACCTCGGCTGCGATGGCGTCGGCGGTGCGGGCATTATCGCCGGTGATCATGGCGACCTCGAGACCCATCTCGTGCAGTCGGCCGACGATGTCGCGGGCACCGTCCTTGAGGGTGTCGGCCACCCCGAGCACGCCCCGAACCCGGCCGTCCCAGCCTGCGAACACCGCCGTGCGGCCCGCGGCCTCCAGCTCCGCGGCCTCGCCCTCGATCTCGTCCGGCAGGTCCAGTCCGGCCTCGCTGATCAGCTTGCGCCTGCCGACGTAGACCGTCGTGTCCTCGACGATCGCGCGGACCCCATGGCCCGCGATGGCCGAGAACTCGCGCGCCTCGGGCACACGCTGCTCGCGTTCGACGGCGCCTGCCACGATCGCGCGGCCGACCGGGTGTTCCGAGCCTGCCTCCACGGCGGCGACGTAGTGCAGTAGCTGGTCGGCGTCCTCGCCGTCGACGGCGTGGAGGTCGGTCAGCGACATCTCGCCGTTGGTTAAGGTGCCGGTCTTGTCGAAGACGATGGTCTGGATGCGGCGGGAGCGTTCGAGTACCTCGCCGCCCTTGACCAGCACGCCCATCGACGCGCCGCGTCCGGT
>WHUD01000120.1:14301-14686 GCA_009377385.1 Actinophytocola sp. | reverse complement strand
ACCGTCGCCAAGGCGGTTGGCAGCTTCAGTTACCGCTATTTCCCAGACGGGTCGGTACAACCTCAACCGGAGTGGGTCAGCGCCAATATCCGAACCGAGTCGGTCCCTATTCTTGGCGCAGTCACCTGTCACCGTGTCATGTTGCCGCAATTGCGCGCTGCCCTTACCGAAGTGGAACGGCGTGGCCTCGGCTCAGCGATCGATCCGGCGGACTACGGCGGGTGCTACGTGCCGCGATTCATAGGACGTGACCCCACCAGAGGCCTTTCCCTGCACACTTGGGGCATCGCCATCGATCTCAATGTTGCGAGCAATCAGCGCGGCACCGCTGGTGAGATCGACCGGAACGTCGTCACCGTCTTCAAGAAGTGGGGGTTCGCGTGGG
>WHUD01000120.1:0-14291 GCA_009377385.1 Actinophytocola sp. | reverse complement strand
CCGACGGGCTGGGGGAGGCGATTGGGCCTGGACCGACCCGATGCACTTCAACTCGCAGCGCTTGTCAGCGGCTGAACACGCACGCGGTCTTCGGCTCGCCCCCGTGCCGTTCGGCCATAGCGAATCCTCACTGGCCACGTAGTGCGAGTCGCCACCACCGTGCGAATCGGCGAGGAGTAGTCCGTCGACGAGGTCGCCTGGCCGCGGTTCCCCTCACAATCCGCGCGTCGGGGCCAGGCACGACCAACGTCGTGTAGCCAGTGCCGCCCCAGCGAACGCGAAACGGCGGCAGGCCGTCCGGCGTAGCGACGCCGATAATCACACCTTTCCGTGGAGCTTGGCCGATGCCGGCTCGTTCAATGATGAGCCAGTCGCCACGTTCGGCACGCACCGCAGGACCTCCTTGGACTGACGTACCCAGTTACGTACATCGCGATGTTTCATCATCAGAATAGACTATTTCAAACATGCACACGTGGTCCTATGATGAGCTTCCATGGGCAGACAAACCGTCACCGCGCGCGACCACTGCCCCACCGTTACTCCCTCGCGTCCCCACACTCCGGCCGCGGGCGCCCTCGACGCCGCAACGTGTGCCGTCATCGTTGCGCTGATCATCACTGCCTGTGGACCGACCGTGTCAGCCCGTCCCATAGCAGCAGCCGGAGGACCGGGGGCAGGCGGTGCCCCTGACAGGGGGACAACAGCTCCGCTGCCGGTGCCCACGCAACGCACCGTGCCGACAACGACAGGCGCAGCATCGTCAGAACATCAGCACGAGACGACCTCCCAACCACGGACCACAAAGACGCCGCGGACGGGCGGGACCCTCCCGACAAGCACAGCCGCGCCCCCCGCGGCCACAACGCCTCCGCCGCCAGAACCCACGAACGGCCGCTGCGACTGGATGGCGAACTTCGAGCACGGCAGGGCAGACCGCCCTGCCGACTGGATCATTCTCGACACCGGCGCATGGGGCAGGGCGGAGGTGCCAGGCGACCGCATCTGGATCGCGCCACGGACGCCGTGTGACAAGGTATACTCCGTCGCGGTGCACGAATGGACGCATCACATGCAGGGCCGCGTGTATCGCGACTGGGCCGAGGTGGAACGAGAGCTCGCACCGTACGGCGGCCCTGAGATGGTCGCCGACTGCGGCGCCCTGCTACTCGGCGCGACATGGATCAAGTACGGCTGCCCTGGACAGGTCACCACCGATGCCGCGGCCGCCATCTTGCGCGGCGAGCGGCCCCGACTGCGGTCCCGCGAGAGCTGACGGGACGCCGGCACGCGACCTCAGCGGCCGGGCGCACGGTCGGCCGCGTCAAGCGCGACCACGCGCAGGAACCACAGCGCCATGATGCCGTCGAAAAGCTGCCGCGCCAGGTCGGCGTTGACGTCGTCGACGACGCCGACCGGCAACTTCTTGCCGAGGATGCGGCGGATGCGGCACGCGAACCGCTTCACCGCAACGTGCGGAATCCTCGGACCGTCGGACAGCGCGTTGACGGCGACAAGCACCCCGTCCCATGGCCCGTGAAACACCAGGTCGTCCAACACTCGTTCGGCGGACGAACCGAACTGCGCAGCAGTCTCGTTAGTGCGGTCAGGAGCGGAAGACAGCCCGAGGGTGACCACCTCGACGTTGAAGAGGTTGAGGTCGTCCCGCACGGGTGCGAGCGAGTCGGCGCCTTGGTACGGAGCGATCATGGCGAAACGCATAGAGCTCACCCTTCCGCTCAGTGTGCTGTGGCACCATGTTTTACTGTTTAGAACATGAGCTTCATTAAATGATATGGCCGCCGATGGGGAGTGTCAACGAACCCGCAGCTGTCATGGGAAGCCACTGGCAGGACTTCGGGGCTCGCGATGGGTGAGGACCAGCGAACCCGTCCGCAGCGCCCCGGCGGGCACAGACGCCACCCATGCCGAACTGGCGGGCACGATGACGTCCAACGCGCCGGAGCGCGCGCAGGTCTCCCCGATCAGCCGAAGCTCGTCCAGTGCAAGCGGCAGTACGCCGTCGCCGCCGAACACCAGCAGCGCGGCGGTGTCGTCGCGCACACCGAGCAGCCCCGCACCTGCCGCCACGGCGAGCCTGGCCTTGACTACGAACTCCAGCAGGACTGGCAGGGCGCCACCGGAGACCACCGTTCGCATCGCCTCGCAGGCGGACGCCACCGTGCCGAAGTACGCGACGCCGACTTCGGCGCGCGCGTCGTCGGACTGGCTGCCCGAACTCCGCGCCCACTCCAGCGCGACGGTGACCTCGGTGATCACCGACAGCGGGCCAGCCGGGCGCACCGGTTCCGGCAGCCGGTGCCGATTGCGGTCAGGGTGTCCGTGAGTTCTGGCGCGAGCGACATCGTTCACCCGGCGTGTCGCGCGTGCGTCCGCGCACGCGGATTACGCCGCGACGCAGGGAGTTCGCTGCTTGCCGAGCCCTTCGACCTCGATCTCGATGACGTCGCCAGCGCGCAGGTAGTCGAACCGCCCTGACAGCGCGACGCCTTGTGGCGTGCCGGTGTTGAGCAGGTCGCCCGGTTCGAGCACAAGGAACTGCGACAGGTGCCGGACGATCTCGGCGACGGAGAAGATCATGTCCGACGTCTTGGAGTCCTGCCTCGGCTCGCCGTTGACCCAGGATCGCAGCGTGAGAGCCTGCGGATCCGCGATGTCCTCCGCTGGCACGAACCAGGGGCCGAGCGGGTTGAACGTCTCGCACGACTTGCCCTTCGACCATTGCCCGCCAGGCCTGCCGATTTGGAAGGTGCGCTCTGAGACGTCGTTGGACGTCACGAACCCGGCGATGCAGTCGCGGGCATCGTCAAGCGAGTCGAGGTAGCGCGCCTGCCGCCCGATCACGACGCCGAGTTCGACCTCCCAGTCGGTCGTCGTCGAACCCCGGGGAATGCGCACGTCGTCGTACGGACCGACGACGGTGTTCGGCGCCTTGAAGAACAGGATGGGTTCGCTTGGCGGCTCGGCACCGGACTCGGCGGCGTGCGCCGCGTAAGTCTGTCCGATGCACAACACCGAACCAGGGCGGGCGATCGGCGCGGCGATCCTGACGTCGTCGAGCTGGATTTCCGGCAGTTCCCCCGCTTCGTAGGCAGACCGCACCCGCCGCACACCGTCCGAGGTGAAGAACGCGCCGTCGATATCGAGGGTGAGACCACGCAGGTCGTAATAGGTGCCTTCGTCGGAGAGCAGGACCGGACGTTCCACGCCAGCCACGCCAATTCGCATGAGCCTTATCCGCCCGCTCATACCCGCTCCACCCTGAATAAATGAAACCGAAAGTTCATTGTTTGCGAGAATAGGGAGGGTACGAGGCTGACGTCAAGGAGCCCACATTCCGGCGGCCACCGGGTGAGGCTCGACCCACTACCGATCGAACCTCACCCGAATACGGTCACTTCTTCTTTTTCCGCTGGTGGTATGCGTCGACGACGTCGGCGGGAATCCTGCCCCTGTCCGAGATCTCGTAGCCCTGTTTGCGGGCCCATGCCCGAATGGCCTTGTTCTGGTCGCGGTCGACCGACGGCGATGCCGATCCCTTGCCACCACGACCGGCGCGCTTGCGGCCTCCGGTTCGACGAGCATGCTCAACATACTGCGCGATAGAGTCACGCAGTTCACCAGCGTTCTGGTCCGACAAGTCGATTTCGTAGGTGATGCCGTCGAGACCGAACTGCACGGTCTCAGCGGCTTCGGAACCATCGAGGTCGTCAACGATCTCGACGAGCACTTTCTGCGCCATCGGTCCTCCTGCGGCCTGGCTCAACGAACGACAATCTCTTTAGGCGATGAGCACGGAAACACGGTCGATGTTCATGTTAGCCGTTACGCCCTACGCCGAAGCATCACGGTTACGGTATCAGCGGGATTCGCCACGCCTCGAATACCGCCTAACGCTTTCGACCCCCAGGAGCTGACAAATCCGGTGCGGCGCGGTCACGCTCCGAATGCGATACCGCATTGTTGGTGTCATCCTGAACTCCACACACCCGGCAGACGGGCGGTAGAACGGACAGCCAGCAGCCATGAGTACTTCGTACGAGCGGCGTGAGACTTCGGAAGGGTCGGTGACGCCGGCCAAGCCGGCGCTGCTCGACGACAGGTACCAAGTAGGGGAGTTGCTCGGGCACGGCGGCATGTCCGACGTCTGGCGCGGGCGCGATGTGCGACTCGGCCGCGAGGTCGCGATCAAAATCCTGCGCGCGGACCTTGTCAGGGACGAGTCTTTCCAGGAGCGGTTCCGCAGGGAGGCATACCACTCGGCCGGACTGAACCACCCCGCGATCGTCTCGCTGTACGACACCGGGGAAATCGAGGGCCCCACAGGCTCGACGCCGTTCATCGTCATGGAGTACATCGAGGGCAGGACGCTGCGCGACATCCTCCGCACGAACGGGGCGTTCGACAAGCAGCACGCGCTGCGCGTCATGGCCGACGTCTGCGCTGCGCTCGACTTCTCGCACCGCAACGGCGTCATCCACCGCGACGTCAAGCCGGGCAACATCATGCTCACCACGTCCGGCGCGGTGAAGGTCATGGACTTCGGTATCGCCCGCGCTGCCCATGACGCCAGGGCAGGGATGACGCTGCCGAGTGCGGTCGTCGGCACGGCGCACTACCTCTCGCCGGAGCAGGTGCGCGGCCAGGACGCCGATGCCCGCAGCGACGTCTACGCCGCAGGCTGCACGCTGTACGAACTGCTCACCGGCAGGCCGCCCTTCACAGGCGACTCCGCTGTCGCGGTCACCTACCAGCACCTGCAGGAGACCCCGCCAGCGCCGTCGACGATGTGCCCCACGATCAGCAAGGACCTCGACGCCGTCGTTCTCAAGGCGATGACGAAGGGCGCGGCGAACCGCTACCAGAGCGCGATCGAAATGCGCTCCGACCTGGCGCTGGTGCTCGCGGGCAAGCCGCCGAGGGCGCCGAAGATCCTCGCCCCGGACACCGTCGTGCCCGCGGGAAGGCCGCGGCATGTCCCCACGGATCGCGCCGTCCGGCCGGCGGAGAAGGGCACCCGGCACGCCATGCCGTACGTCGCCGCATTCGGCGCCGCCGCGATGCTGGTGTTCCTGCTGTGGCAGTTCAACCCATGGGCCGAGGAGCCGGTCGCCGCGATTCCGCGGATAACCGGGCAGCAGTTCATCCTCGCGGAAAGCGAGTTGCGCGACCTCGGTTTCAACCGCATCAAACGCAACGTCGTGCCCTGCTGGGCGCAGACGTTCGGGAAGAAACCGGCCTGCGACAGCGATGACTACGGCAGGGTGCTCGGTACGACGCCGAGCGAGGGAACCAAAGTCGCGACAAGCACCGGGATCGTGGTCGATATCGGCCAGGCGCCGGGACAATTCCAGATGCCAAGCCTCGTCGGGAAGAAAACGGCAGAAGTCCGCACGCTGCTGGAAGAAAAGGGACTTCTGCTCAACCCGGACATCAAAGAGGTCAAAAACCGGAACCCCGACCGGTCGAACCGGGTCGTCATGCAGTACCCGGAACCGGGCTACAACGTCGAACAAGGCGAGACCGTCAAGCTTTCGGTTTACGAGCGGCCCACCATGGTGCGGGTGGTCGACTACACCGACAGTAGCGAGGACGCCGCCTACGCCGGGCTCAGCAGCGTCGGTTTCGACGTCATCACGGAATGGGCCGCGTCGGCGAAGCCGAAAGGCACCGTGATCGACCAGCAGCCCGATTCCGGCAAGGCGGTGAAAGGCTCGCCGGTGGTCATTACGGTGTCCGACGGGTCGGAGCATCCGATGACGATGCCCGAGGTGTTCGGCATGACAGAGAGCGAGGCCCGCGAGGAATTGGCGGACGCGGGCCACACCGGCGTAGTGCAGGTCGCCGAGTACGAACTCGACAAGAAGTACCAGCAGTACCACGGAGTCGTCGTCACCACCCGTCCAGAAGAGGGGACGACGCTCAAGCAGGCTGACCGAGTCGTACTCTACGTCGGCGAGTACCGCGACGAGACCGGCGAGAGCCATCCGCCACCGGAACCGACGCAACGCCGCGGGGAGCCACCGCCACAAGGACCACCAGGGCCACAGCTGCCGGAACAAGGTCGGGGAGGCAGGCTGCCGTGAGCGACGCGGACGACAAGGACGAGAACGCGAAGAACCAGGACGACAAGAAAGAATCCCCCGGCCTCTCGACCAACGAGATGTTGTGGATCCTGCTGGCCATCGCGGCGGTCCTGATCATCTCCCGGTTTGTGGGCAACCTGCTCTGAGTAATTCCCGCACGCGGTGGTTTGTGCGTCGTGACCAAACCGGCGCAGCCGTCCCGTACCCACGACACGGTGGCAGGGAGACGGCGCGGTGCGACGGTGTGAGCGCGGCAGTGTGACGGGCGCCTCAGCGGAGGCGCTGCCAACCCGATGGAGGCTGCGGATGAGCCGCAGAGGTCTGACACCGGAGTGATCGCGACGAGGAGCCTGCCCAGCACGGCAGGCCCTCGTTGTCGCCGTGTCCCCCGTTCCCGATGCCGTGTTCGCCGTTCCAGACGCCGTGTCCCCCGCTCCCGACGCCGTGTTCGCCGCTCAGCGACGGCGCTCGGCAACCGCCAGCACCGCCTGCCGCACCCGCTGCACCGTCCGGAAAAACGTCGTCGCGGAGAACTGGCCATCAATCGTCGCCCTGCCGCCAGCCAGCAACGGCGACAACCCGCTCACCACGATTCCGTTCACATGGAACAACGGCAAGATCAACAAACAGTGGTCCGCATCGGACAAGTCGATCGCGTCACGCGTCGTCGCACACATCGCCGACACGTTCGCGTGATCCAGCATCACCCCCTTCGGCCTGCCCGTCGTCCCGCTCGTATAGATCACCAGCGCCAACCCGCCCCGGACGCCAACCCCGCCGCCTCCGCGACCGTGGCTGCCTCAGCAGCGGCGGTGGCCGTCCCGGCCAGGTCCGCATCGGCCGCCTCGGCGCCGTCCGGATCCGGCTCGGGCGCTCCGCGCTGTTCCCGCAGCTGCTCGCCCGCCCCCGCGCGACACCCGGGGGCCCTGCGGTCACTCAGCGGCGTCGGCGCCGACAAGAGCGCGGAGCTGGGTGAGCAACTCGGTGCGACTGTCCGCGCCGAGCCGCTGGCGGATCCGGGCGACGTGGTGCTCGACGGTCTTCGCCGAGATGAACAGCCGCGCCCCGACCTCCTTGTACGTCAGGCCGTCCACGACGAGCTTGGCCACCTGCACCTCACGTTCGCTGAGTTGCGCCAGGCCGGAGCCGTCGTCGTTGGTCACGCTCTCGCTGTGCATCGCCGCGCCCTGCATCGCGCGGGCGCAGTCGAGCAGGCGGAGCATCGCGGGGCGGTCCGTCGTGCGAATCGCGGCCTGCCGCGCCAGCCAGGCGCCGTCCCACCCGGCTCCCGCGTCCCGCAGACCACGCGCGGCGGTTTCCACCTCGTCCGGGTCGACATCGCCGTGCAGCACCCGCAACCAGCAGTCGGCAGCGACCGACATGGTGGCGTGATGCGCCCCGAGCTCCGCGTTCGCGCGAAGCGCGGCGGCATGCCGTTTCGCCTCATCGGAACGCTCACCGGTGAGCGCGGCGTGCAGCTCGCTCCAGTGCAGCGCTGTGGACCACAGCGGCGGGTCGCCAAGCGCGCCGAGCAGCTCGTGCGCTTGCGCGAGGTGCGGCGCCAGCCGGTCCTGATCGCCGAGCCTGGCGGCGGCGACGGCGAACTCGCCGAGCGGCAGGAAGGTGAACAGGTCAACCGGCTGCCGGATCACCGCGGCGCACGCCTGGCCCCAGACGTTGCGCAGGGCGGCGAGATCGCTCTTCCGCCGCGCCAGCCCGACCTCGAGGCCGACGGCGAACACCCAGTCGCGCGGCTGCGCTGGCTGGCCTACCGCGGCGAGCCGCTCGGTCGCAGCCGCCGTGTCGCCCCGCGCCATCGCGATCCAGGCGAGCAGTAGCTGGTGCCTGACCGACATCGGCCGCCCGCCAGTGCCGTCGCGGACCGCGCGTTCCAGCAGCGGCTCCGCGATGGCCGGTTCGCCGCCGTGCAGCGCGAGGACAGCGGCCAGCGCGGCGGGGCTGTCCGGCAGCAGTACCGCCCTGCCGACCGGCTCGAGCATCTCTGCTGCGCTGACCAATGTGGACAGCGCGGTCGTCGGTGACCCTGTCACCGAGTCGAGCACGCCGCGCGCCATCGAGGACAACGCGCCGGACAGCAGGGTCGGTGGTTCGTTCGCCCCGGCTCGCGCTGACTCGTCGAGCAGCCGCGCGGCATCAGCGTGTCGTCCGGTAGCGACCAACCCGACCGCAGCGAAGGCGCGCGACTGCGCGGTGCCCGACCACCGCAGCAGCTCGGCGGCGCGGTCCAGCCTGCCCCGGTGGGCCAGCGCAGTGCCGGCGACCCTGGCCGCGTCGGAGCGGTCCGTGGTGTCGGCGCTGGCGATGACGTCGTCCGCGAGCCGCAGCGCGGTGGCAAGGTCGCCGGTGAGCGCGATCGCCTCGGCGCGCCGTGCCCCCAGCGCGGTGGCGGGGGCTCCTGCGGTCACCGCAGCGTCGAACAGCCGGACCGCAAGCAGCGGATCGGTCGCCAGCGCCTCCTCAGCGGCCGCGCGGAACGCCCTCGCGATCCCCGTACCGGTGATCCCGGTGCCAAGCCACGGCCGGACAAGGCCGAGCACCGGCGCGCCCCTGTCGAGCTGGAGCTCGGCGAGCCGCTGGCACACCGCAGCCCGCCGCTCGGCGGCGACAAGCGAGCGCAACGCCTGCCCGACAACAGGCAGTGGCGTGCCGTCCGCACCGACCAGCCCGGTCGTGCGGACGCCGTCAAGCAGTCCGAATACGGCGTCGGACGCCATGCCGAGCGCACCGCACAGCAGGTCGAGGTCGCCACCGGCACCGGCGTCCGTCGCGATCAGCAGCCGGAGCGCGTCGGGATCGAGCTGGTCGAGTTCGTGGCGTAGCTCGGCGAGCGTTGGCTCCGGTGTCGCCGGCGTCGCCGCGAGCCGCTGCCGGTCCAGCCTGCTCACGACGCGGTGCACCAGGCCGGGCACGCCGCCGGTGCTGGCGTGCACGAACCTTGCCCAGTCCGCGCCAGCGCCTTCACCCATGTGGGCCTCGACCTGCCCCTTGTCGAGCTGGCGCAGCACGATCTGGCCGTGCAACTGGGCAAGGACGTCGTTGAGCGCGGCGGGCCGAGGCAGCGGCCGTGCCGCGACGATCAGCCCGAGCCGCTCGTCGGCTGCCGTTCGCCGCAGCTCATCGAGGCCATCGTCGTCGAGCGCGTGCGCCTCATCGACCAGTACCAGCGCGGGTTCCACCTCCCCGGCATCCCGGATCTGGTCGAACCGGACGGTCGGCACCCCGCCCTTGGCGCAGGCCGCCTCGATATAGTCTAGCAGGGCCGTCTTGCCGTATTCGCCGGGTGCCACCACGGCGAGCCGCACGTCGGAGCGCTCACCGCTGGCGATCGCGGCACACAGCCGCGCCGTCGGCTGGTCAAGGATCGGCTCTCTCGTCACCACCGCTCGGGTCACCGGCCATCCCCATCTCGGCCCGCACGGGAGCCTCGCCGCAACAGCACGGCGGATCGGCGCGGGGGCGGCTCAAGCGGCGTGATCTCGACGGGCGGCCGGGGTGGGGATGGCCCGATGTCGATATCGTCCGGTTCGCCAGGCACCGGCTGCATTTCCGGGTTCGCCGCGACGGGGGCGGGTGCATGGTCGGGAGCGAGCCGCCGCCGTGCGATCAACGCCGCGCCCTCGCAGACCGCGTGTGCCGGGTCGGCACCGACCCATACCGGGACGTCGACCCCGTCCCTGCGCAACGTCGCATCCGCCAGCGTCGCCGCCTGTGGCATGCGCGCGGTGCCACCGGTGAGCACCGCGGCGGCCAGCTCACCCTCCGGCACCCGAGCTGCGAGCCGCGAGAGCTGGTCAGCGGCTGCCTGCAACACGGGCTTAGCGACGTGGTCCAGCTCGCGGCGGGTGATCGGGACATCGCCAACGGTCGGCACCGGGATCAGCGCATCCTGTTGCTCGGCGAGCACCTCCTTCGCGCGAGCACAGCCACCACGCAACCGCGCGCGCAGCCCTGGATCGCTCGGCGCCGGATCCAGCCCGTCGAGCACGTGCTCAACAAGCAGGTCGTCGATCAGCGTGCCGCCGTTCGGATCAGGTCCTGCCGCGTGCGCCAGCGGCTCGAACGCCGCCTGGCCGCTCCGCAGCAACGCGGACTCCACACGCTCACCCCCGATCCTGCACACCGCGAGCACCGTACCGGCATCGACCTTTTCGGCTGCGGCGTGGCACTCCGCGGCAGCGACCGGCGCAGGCAGCACCATGACTCCGGGCAGGCTGGCGGCTTCAAGCGCCTCGTGCAGCACGCGCCGACGGTGCGGCCCCCACCCGGACGGATGGGTCACCACGATCTGCTGCGCAGGCGCGTTCAGCGAGTACGCGAGCTGGTCGGAGACCCATCCGGCGAGCGCGGCCGTGAGCACCTCGCTCGGGTACGCCTGGGTGCCGACCACCATGGGCACCGGATCCCCTAACCGGTGCAGGAGACCACGCACGGTGCGTTCCGGCGGGCTCTGCTGATGCCAGATGGCCTGCCCGGCGAACACCGCGCCGTCCTGCGACACGTGCACCGCCGACTCGACCCAGTCCGCACCCCCGTCAAGCGAAACGACCTCCGGGTCCGTCCATGCCCCCTCGCCGTACCGGCACACCGCGGCGCTGGTGCGGGTGTGGCCGAGGTCGATCCCTAGTACGTAGGGCATGCCGGTGATATCCTCCGGGGTCTGTCGCGGTTAGTGATCTTCCTACCAAACGTGGCCCCCATTCGTGTTCCCCTAACCCCCTAATCGCATCAACCAGGGTCCTAGTTGCGCCTCGCGCGGCAACAGGGGGGTCGTCCCCGATGTCACTGAATCGGGCTACCCCTACGCTGCTTGTCGGACAAGATCAAACTCGCGAGGAGAGAATTTCGTTGACCCATCCCCCACAAACCCTCCACGACTTCGTGTCCACGTTGCTGAGCGACGCCACAGCGCGCTCGTACTTCGCGGACGACCCGACTGGCGCGCTCGCCGACGCGGGCCTGCAGGACATCACTCCGCAGGATGTGCAGGAGGTTGTCCCGCTGGTGCTCAGCTACTCGTCGAGCGACGGCCTCGCCTCGCTGGAGTCCCAACTGTCCGAACTTCCTTCCGACCCCAATGCGGCGATAGCGCACCTTCAGGTCATCGCCCAGTCAGCACCAGAGGAGCATGTCATGACCCCGAACTCGTTCAATATGGCCGCCGACGGCGGGTACGAGGGCGACCCGTTCAGCAGCGGTTTCACCAGCGAGGGCGGCCTTGACGGCTTCACCGGCGAGATGGCGTCCGAGTCCGACCTTGGTTCGCTGACCGGCAACGCATGGGGCTCGCCGGAGTCCCTCGGCACCGTCGGCACCATGAACAGCCCGCTCGGCTCCGGCGTCGGTGGCGTCATGGTCGACCCGAGCGGCGTGAAGAGCGGCCTTGTCGCGGACTCCGCGCTTGGGTCGATTGACGCGACCGGCCAGCTCTCCGCCGACCAGGCGGCAGGCGAGTTCGAAATGGCGGGCTGCGAGGCGGACCTCGAGTCGAACGGGCACCTCGGTGCCACCCTTCCTTCCGGAATGCACAGCGGCGGCGGCGCCCAGTCCATGTTCGGCAGCCTCTCGATGCACGGCGAGGGCAGCCAGGAGGGCTTCGACTTCAACAGCAGCGGTGACCCGAGCCTGAGCCTCGACGGTGACACGCTGACCCATGGCGGCCAGTTCGCCGCAGGCGCGCTTGCCGGCTACGTGTCGTCGGGCGGCGACGCCTTCGCGAACCAGATCAGCTCGGGTGGCGACGCGTTCAGCGCGTACCTGACGGGCGGCGCCGACGCGGCTGCCGAGCAGATCGACAGCGGTTCCGACACCATGGCGGGCCACGTCTCGGCCGGTTCCGACGAGCTCGCGGGGCGGATCGAGCAGGCTCCCGCGCAGATGCCGTCGCCGGACAGCCTGAGCGCCCAGCAGGCGCCCGAGCTGCCGTCCGGGGCTGAGCTGCCCCAGGGCGGTGCGCCAGCCGACCTGCCGAACCTGCCGGTGGAGAACCCGCTGCCGAGTTCGGATCTGCCGGAGGCGGAACTGCCTCACCCCGGCCTGCCGAACTCCGGGCTGCCGAACTCGGACCTGCCGGAGCCGCCGCAGGCCGAGCTGCCGAACTCCGGGCTGCCGAACTCGGGCCTCCCCGAGGCGCCGCAGCCGGAGCTGCCGACGGACAACGCCGTCACGGAGGGCGTCAGCAACAGCCCGGTCGGCAACGCCGTTCCGGACGCGCCTGCTCCGGACGCAGGCGGCGTCGCCAACGACGTGGGTCTGGGTGGCTGATCAGACACACTCAGTAGCTGTGAAGGTGGCTTGGTTCGTGATTTTGGACCAAGCCACCTTCACGTGTGGCCGATAAACCGGCACACTCTCCGCGATGGCACCGCCCTGGCTCGGCATCCTGGACGACACGATCCAGGCATGCGTCACGCAGAACCGGCCAGATCTGGCCCAGCCGTTGCGGGAACGACGAGCGCGGCTGCTGGAACCGACGCTGCGCATACTCGTGCTCGGCGAATCGGGGCAAGGCAAGAGCCAGCTGATCAACGCGCTGGTCAACGCCCCGGTGTGCGCGGTAGGCGACGATCTGACCACACGGGTGCCCGCGATCGTTGAGTACGCGGACAGCCCGAACGCCGCGATGATCGCCGCGCCTGGTCCCGACGGGCGAGGCGCGATCGAAGGCGGCGCGGAGTCCGGCCGAAGACTGCCCGTACCCATCGAATCGGTGACGAACCGGGCGAACCAGGACGCGGTCACGCCGGGTGGCGACGTGGTGCACGCCAGGATCGGCCTGCCGCGCGGACTGCTCCAGGCAGGCCTGGTCCTTGTCGACACTCCGCCAGCGGGCACGAGTCACCATTCGAACGTGCTGTCCGAGGTGCTGCGCGCGGACGCCGTGCTGCTCACCACCGATGCCACCAGCGAGCTGTCCGGGAGCGAACGTGAACTGCTCGCGCGCGTGATGCGCGTCTGTCCGACAGTGCTGGTGGCGCTCACCAAGATCGACATCGTGCCTGACTGGCAGGACATCGCCGACCGCATTAGGGCCCAGCTCTCGGAAGCCGAGCTGCCCGCGACCCTCGTCCCCGTCTCGGCCACTCTCAGGATGGCGGCTGCCCGCTCCGACGATCGCGTGCTGAACGCGGAGTCCGGGTTCGAGGAACTCGTGCGGCGGCTGCGCTACGACTGGCTGGAGCGATCCGACGCGCTGAACCAGCGGTCCGTCGCCGCGCTCAGCAAGGTCACCGTCGAGCGGTTGATCTCGGCGCTGCACGAGGAGCACGCGGGGATGCAGCGCGGTGGCTCCGGGGGCGCGGTCGCCCGATGGCACGCGGCGGGGCGCGAGGTCGAGCAGTTGCAGCGCGCATCGGCGCGCGGACAGACCTTGCTCGCCGACGCGGTCGCCGACCTGACTTCGGACCTCGAGTTCGACCTGCGTGACAGGACCCGTCGAATCTTGCGGGAGGTGGACGAGTACTTCGAGGAAGCGGACCCCTCGCAAACCTGGCAGGAGCTGGAGGACTGGCTGCAGGACCAGCTCACCGATGTTGCCGAGACGAACTTCGGCTGGCTGTTCGAGCGTTTCGACTGGATCGCGCACAAGCTGGCCCGCCACATCGCACCTCATCGGCCCGATCTGGTACCCGACGTCGGCGGCGGAGATGTCCCGCTCGAACACGCGAACGGCCTGCGCAAGCCCAACGTGGAGAAGTTCTCCGTCGGCCAGCAACTATTCGTCGGGATGCGCGGCTCGTACAGTGGGCTGCTGATGTTCGGACTCGCCACCACGGTCGCCGGTATGCCGCTGATCAATCCGATCTCGCTCGGCGCGGGTGTCGCGTTTGGACTGAAGAGCGTGTTCGAGGAGCGGGGCAGCAGGCTCAAGCGCAGGCAGACCGTCGCCAAGACCGCGGCACACCGCCACGTCGACGACTTTTATCTCGCCTGCAGCAAGGAAAGCCGGGACACCGCGCGGCGGTTGCAGCGTATGCTGCGCGACCGCTACACCGAGTACGCCGAGCAGCGCCGTGCCGAGATCACCGCGTCCGCAAAGGAACTCAAGCGGGCGGTTGACACCGAGGCGTCGGAGCGGAACCGGCGAACCAAGGAGATTTCCGCCACGCTTGACACGCTGAGTTCGCTGCGCCATCGAGTGCGGAGCCTTGACAACCAGGTGCAGGC
>WHUD01000011.1 GCA_009377385.1 Actinophytocola sp. | reverse complement strand
GCGGGCTCTTCGCGCGGGCCGTCGTGCAGCTGGAACGTGCCGACCTGCAGGAAGATCAGCGGCTCCGAGAGGTTGATGTGCTTGCGGACGACGTCGTTCTCCAGGATCTCCTTCGGCTTGAAGATGTCGGCCGACGTGAAGTGCGTCCGCTCGTTTTCCTCAAGCAACGCGCGCCCGTGCGCGAGGACGACCGGATCGTTGTCGACGTAGACGACCCGTGCCTCCGGGTTGATCCGCTGCGCTACCTGATGCACGTTTTCCGCTGTGGGCAACCCGGAACCGCAGTCGAGGAACTGGTTGATGCCGGTCTGGCTTGCCAGGAACCGCACCGCCCTGATCAGGAACGTGCGGTTCTCGGTGGCCATGTCCTGGGCTTCTGGCACCTTGCTCCGGACCATCTTGAGGACCTGGCGGTCGACCTCGAAGTTGTCCTTGCCGTTGAGGAAGGCGTCGTAAACCCGAGCGATACTCACTTTCGTTGGGTCGACTCCGGCGGGAACGGGATAATCCGGGACAGCATTTGTCATCGACAACCTCGTACCTGTATTCACGTAACGCGGATCACACGTAGCCTAGAGGTCCGTCGATCACCCCGTAAACGCGGGAGTCGCGCTTGACGCGAGCACCCGGCCTTGTACGCTGAGTGATCGGGCGGGGACGGCTTGAGATGCCAGGAGCGAGAGGCAGAGATGACACTCCAGTCCGGTAGGGGTGGCACGGACCAGAGCAGCGGAACACCGACCGCTCGTCGCATGGTGCTCGGGGCACAGCTGCGGCGACTGCGGGAGGCGGCGGGAGTCTCCCGCGCTGACGCGGGATTCCACATCCGAGGCTCGGAGTCCAAGATCAGCCGGATGGAGCTGGGCAGGGTCGGCTTCAAGCCACGCGACATCGAGGACCTGATGACGCTCTACGGGCTCTCCAACCCGCAGGAGCGCGCCGAGTACATGCAGATGGTGGAGGACTCCAACGAGCCTGGCTGGTGGTACCGCTACCACGACCTGCTGCCGAGCTGGTTCACCAACTACGTCGGGCTTGAGGAGTCCGCGTCGCGTATCCAGACGTTCGAGCTCCAGTTCGTGCCAGGCCTGCTGCAGACGGAGGACTACGCGCGGGCCGTCGCGAACAGGGGAAGGCCGGAGTTCGTCACCGACGCCGTCGAACGCCGCATCGCGCTGCGCATGCGAAGGCAGAAGATCCTCACCCGGCCCAACGCGCCCCGAGTGTGGGCGTTCATCGACGAAGCGGTGCTGCACCGCCCCGTCGGCGGGCACGCCGTGCTGAAGGACCAGCTCGACGTGCTGATCGAGTGGACGAAGATGCCGCACATCGCGCTCCAGGTGCTGCCGTACAGCCGCAGCAGCCACGGCGCTGAGGGCGCGTTCAGTGTGCTGCGCTTCGCCGAGCAGGAGCTTCCGGACATCGTCTACGTCGAGTACCTCACCGGTGCGGTGTATCTCGACAAGCAGGACGACCTCGAGCCGTACGCGCGCGTCATCGACCAGCTCGCGGTCGATGCGGAGACGCCGGAGCAGTCCCGCGCGTTGATCGAGAAGGTCCGTAACGAGATTTAAGCCACTGTTCACCGGCGCGTCACTATTTGCCGCCCGATTGGATGATCAGGCCCTTAAGAGCCCCGGTCAGCGGAACCTTGCACTGATCGGCGTATACAGCTGGTTCCACTGACGCAGCAATCCTTGTCACCCGGACGTGAATATGAGACGAGCTCTTAAGCACTCTGTGCACTCCTGGTGACAGGTTTGATGCACATGCATTTGCGTCTGCCGGTACACGTGCTAGATTGCGTCGCACAGCCGGATGCACGTGCAGATGCATCCCTTTAAGTCGGGAGGTGAGGGAAGAGATGGCGAACTCCATCGCCAACGGTATGCCCGCAACGGACTTGACTGACGTTACGTGGCACAAGAGTTCCCGAAGTGGCGCGGTCGGCAACTGTGTCGAAGTGGCGCGGCTGACCAACGGCGAGATCGCGATGCGCAACTCCCGCTTCCCGGACGGCCCCGCGCTGGTCTACACCAAGGCGGAGATCGCAGCGTTCGTCGCAGGCGCCAAAGACGGCGAGTTCGATGACATCGCAAGCTGACACTGGAGCCACCGTGATCAGCACAGCTGACCAGCTGCGGCAGCTCGTCACACGCGGCTTTCGGTTCGTGCACCCCACCGACGACGACGGCGAGATCGCCGCCGTCGTCGGTGTGCGGGTGCACAACGGCGTCATCGACGTCGTCAAGCTGCACGACGAGAACGACGTGCACGCCATGCGGATGCCGGGCGACGAGACCGACGTCCTCGCCCCGCGCCGCGTGCTGTGGCAGACGAGCGGGTACGTGGGCACGGTGCTCGGCGCGATGCTCGCGCTGCCGGACGACCACGCCGTGCCGTCGCGCAAGGGCGAGAACAGCGGCTGCTGGGTGCCGGTACGCCCCGGCGCTGCCAAGTGGCTCGCCACGGTCGGCTGATCACCCTGCGGCCCGGTCGGAGTGGGCAGTCCCACTCGAGGACGCCCGTTTAGGGCAGGTTGAGCGGCTACACTGGGAACGGCCGTCCCTCGTCCTCGCAGGAGCTATTGGTGGCATCGCACGGCGCCAACGACAACACCGGCGACCTAGCCTTGGATCACAGCACCGACCCCGAGCCCCGCGAAGAGTGCGGGGTTTTCGGGGCTTGGGCACCTGGAGAAGAAGTCGCCAAGCTCGCCTACTACGGGCTCTACGCGCTGCAGCACCGCGGCCAGGAGGCGGCGGGCATCTCCGTCTCTGACGGCTCGCAGACCGTCGTCTTCAAGGATCTCGGCCTTGTCAGCCAGGTGTTCGATGAGCAGGTGCTCTGCGCGCTCGAAGGCCACATCGCCGTCGGCCACTGCCGCTACTCCACCACAGGCGGCAGCACATGGGAGAACGCCCAGCCCACCTTCCGCAACACAGCGACCGGCAGCGGCATCGCGCTCGGCCACAACGGCAACCTCGTCAACACGGCCGAACTCGCGGCGCGAGCGGCCGAGATCGGCGCCATCGGCAACGGCGATGACCTGCGCGGCCCGCGCCAGGACAACCGCGCGACGACCGACTCCGACGTGATGACGGCGCTGCTCGCCTCCGCGGCGGCCGATAAGGGTGTCGAAGCGGCCGCGTTGGAGCTGCTGCCCACCTTCAAGGGCGCGTTCTGCCTTGTCTTCGCCGACGAGAACACCCTGTACGCCGCCCGCGACCCGCAGGGCGTCCGCCCGCTCGTGCTCGGCAGGCTTGAGCGCGGCTGGGTCGTCGCAAGCGAGACGGCGGGGCTTGACATCGTCGGCGCGTCGTTCGTGCGCGAGGTCGAGCCTGGCGAACTGCTCGCCATCGACGCAGACGGCCTGCGCTCCTCCCGGTTCGCCGCGCCGGAGCCGAAGGGCTGCGTGTTCGAGTACGTCTACCTGGCCCGGCCGGACACCACCATCGCGGGTCGCAGCGTGCACGCCACCCGCGTCGAGATCGGCCGCAGGCTGGCACAGGAGCACCCCGCAGAGGGCGACCTCGTCATCCCGGTGCCTGAGTCGGGCACGCCTGCCGCGATCGGCTACGCGCAGTCCTCTGGCATCCCCTACGGCTCCGGCCTCGTCAAGAACGCCTACGTCGGCAGGACGTTCATACAGCCGTCGCAGACCATCCGGCAGCTCGGCATCCGGCTCAAGCTCAACCCGCTGCGCGACGTGATCAGGGGCAAGCGGCTTGTCGTCGTCGACGACTCCATCGTGCGCGGCAACACCCAGCGCGCGCTGGTGCGGATGCTGCGCGAGGCCGGTGCGCTCGAGGTGCACGTCAGGATCGCGTCGCCGCCGGTGCGCTGGCCGTGTTTCTACGGCATCGACTTCGCCTCCCGCGCCGAGCTGATCGCCAACGGGCTCGACATGGAGGGCATCCGCCGCTCCATCGGCGCCGACTCGCTCGGTTACGTGTCGCTCGACGGGCTCATCGCGGCGTCCGAGCAGCCCGCGTCCAGGCTGTGCGCAGCATGTTTCGATGGTGAGTACCCGATTCCGTTGCCCGACGACGAACTGATCGGCAAGCACGTGCTGGAGAGTCTGCAACCGGCGCGGCAACCTGATGAGCCGTCAGCGACGTCTTCACTCTCGGTACCGCAGGCAGGCTATGGTGCCGAAGACGCTGTCAAGCGTCCGTAGAGCTTTCACAACATCAGGATGGAGTGCACTGTGCCACCCCCTGCACAGCCGGAACGCCCCGCAGGAGCGACGTACGCCGGCGCCGGTGTCGACATCGAGGCTGGCGACGCGGCCGTCGAGCTGCTCAAACCGCACGCGAAGCGGGCGAGCAGGCCGGAGGTGCTTGGCGGCGTCGGCGGTTTCGCGGGGCTGTTCTCGCTCAAGCTGGACCGCTGGAAAGAGCCGGTGCTCGCGTCGTCGACGGACGGCGTCGGCACCAAGCTCGCCGTCGCGCAGGCGATGGACACGCACGACACCATCGGTATCGACCTGGTGGCGATGGTTGTCGACGACCTGGTCGTGACCGGCGCCGAGCCGCTGTTCCTGCAGGACTACATCGCCATCGGCAAGGTCAAACCGGAGCGCGTCGCCGACATCGTCGCCGGGATCGCCGAGGGTTGCGTCCAGGCTGGCTGTGCGCTGCTCGGCGGCGAGACGGCGGAGCATCGCGGGCTGATGGGCGACGACGACTACGACGTCTCGGCCACCGGTGTCGGCGCCGTCGAGGCGTCCGAGTTGCTCGGGCCGGACCGGGTGCGTCCTGGCGACGTCGTGATCGCGATGGGCTCGACGGGGCTGCACTCCAACGGCTACTCGCTGGCGCGCAAGGTGCTGCTGACGGACGCGCGGATGCCGCTGCACGGACACGTCGAGGAGTTCGGCCGCACGCTTGGCGAGGAGATGCTCGAGCCGACCCGCATCTACGCGCGGGACTGCCTCGCGCTCGCGGCCGAGACGCACGCGCGCACCTTCGCGCACATCACCGGCGGTGGGCTTGAGGCGAACCTGGAGCGGGTGATCCCGCGCGGGCTGATCGCGAACCTGGAGCGGTCGAGCTGGACGCCGCAGCCGATCTACCGGATGATCGCGCAGCGCGGCAAGGTCGCCCGCGCCGAGATGGAGAAGACGTTCAACATGGGCGTCGGGATGGTCGCGATCATCGCGCCGGAGGACGTCGACCGCGCGCTGGCCGTGCTGACCGCGCGGCACGTGCCGGCATGGGTGCTCGGCGACATCCGGCCCGCCGATGACCCGGAGGGCGCCCGCGCCACGTTGCACGGCGACCACCCGAGGTTCTGAACCTGTTCTGATGACGGCCGACGCACGCGGCGACGTGGTGGTGAACTCGCGGTTCACCATCCCGGCCGGTGAGCTGCGGGAACGGTTCTCGCGGTCGTCCGGACCCGGCGGGCAGGGCGTGAACACGACGGATTCCAGGGTGGAGTTGTCGTTCGATGTGGCGCGGTCGGCCAGCGTGCCGGAGTCGCTGCGGCAGCGGATGCTGGATCGGCTGCGCTCCCGGCTGGTCGACGGCGTGGTGACGGTGGTGGCGAGCGAGCACCGGGCGCAGTTGGCGAACCGGGAGGCCGCGCGGGAACGGCTGACGGCGCTACTGGCGGAGGCCGCCGCTCCACCGCCGCGAAAGCGCAAGCCGACCAAGCCGACCAGGGGCGCGAAGGAACGGCGACTGTCGGCGAAGAAGCAGCGCGGCAGGCTCAAGCGCGACCGCAGGAGCGGCTTCGACGGGGATTAGGGCGGCCCGGCGGGTGGCGCCGGTCTCGGCTGCCGCGCTGGCCGTGTGGCGCCCGCCGGCTGCCGCGCGGCCGCCTGGGCCCCCTGCCGCGCCTCAGGTCACGCGCCGGCAGGAGAACGCCACGCGGGGTCGCGGCCCAGCAAGGCGACAAGACGGTCGGCAGGAGAGGCGTCATCACCAACCGGTACAGGAGGCTCGAAGATGCCGTGGCCCTGCAGCGCATCAATCTGCGGCTCGAAAAGCGGGATCAGCTCGTCCGCCACCTCGTCGCTGATGGGCTGCGGCTCGCCGATCGCCATGGCGAGGTCCCAGCCGTGCACCGCGAGGTCGGTCGTCATCTGCCACCCGTACTCGACGGCGTCGATCATGCCGACCGACACGTGCACGTCACCGTCGAGCGCACCGGGCTTACGGAACGCCGCCCGCGCCGCCGTGCTGGAATCCACCCAGGCCGTGACCGGGTCGGGGCCGAGCACGTTGCCGTCGAACCGGTCGCCCACCTCGTCCATCGTGGCGCCGTCAAGCAGCCACGGCGCCCAGAGCTGTTCCGAAACGAGGTGGTTGAGCAGGTCGTGGACCGCCCACTCGGTGCACGGCGTCGGCGCGTCCAACCGATCGCCGATGCGGCGCACGAGGTGGTCGAACCGGTCCATCGCGTCGCCGTGTGCGTCGAGAAGATCCATGGGGCTCAGCGTCCCAACGGATCACGGCTCCGGCGAGTCGTCAGTGGTAGTCGTAGAAGCCGCGCCCGGTCTTCTTGCCGAGCAGGCCGGCGTCCACCATCCGCAGCAGCAGCGGCGGCGCGGAGTACAGCGGCTCCTTGAACTCCTCGTACATCGACTCGGTGATCGACTTGATGGTGTCGAGGCCGATCAGGTCGCTCAGCCGCAGCGGCCCCATCGGGTGCGCGGTACCGAGCTCCATACCCCGGTCGATGTCCTCGGCAGATGCGAAGCCGGACTCGAACATCCGGATCGCCGAAAGCAGATACGGCACGAGCAGGGCGTTGACGATGAAGCCAGCCCTGTCCTGCGAGCGGATGACGGTCTTGTTCAGCACGTCGGTGACGTAGGCACGCGACCGCTCGATCGTGTCCTCGCCGGTCAGCAGCGAGGGCACCAGCTCGACGAGCGGCAGCACCGGCACCGGGTTGAAGAAGTGCACCCCGACGACCTGGGTGGGGCGACCGGTCGCCATGCCCAGCTTCATGATCGGGATGGACGACGTGTTGGAGGCGAGGATGGCGTCCTCGCGTTCGACGACCTTGTCGAGGGTGCGGAAGACGTCGAGCTTGGCCTGCTCGTTCTCCACGATCGCCTCGATGACGACGTCGCGGTCAGCGAAGTCGTCCAGCGACGATGTGAACGTCAGCCTGCCGACTGCCGCATCGGCGTCCCCCTCGGTCAACTTGCCGCTCCGCACCGCACGGTGCAGCGACTTCTCGATGCGCGCCTTGCCCGCATCGAGGGCAGGCTGAGACACCTCACTGACCGTGACGTCGATGCCAGCCTTCGCATTGACCTCCGCGATGCCGGAGCCCATGAGCCCGGCCCCGATTACGCCGACACGCTTGATCTGATCGGACACCGTCATCTCTCACTCCGTTTCGCGGGCACGACACAAGCGCGAGGGAGGGCCAGGCGGCCACCCCTCGCGCCTGTGGGTGCACTCAGCGGCGGTACTCGTCGTCGTAGTCTTCGTACGGGTCGGAGTACCGGTCCTCGTCTTGGCCTTTGTCAGGCGATTTGCCTGCCAGTTCGCGCTGCAAGGCTTCAAGGTCTGTGGGGGGAGTGCTGTACTTGAGCTCCCGGGCCACTTTCGCCTGCTTGGCCTTCGCTCGGCCGCGCCCCATGGCTCGACCCCCTCACACAGGGGCGGGGCAGCCGGGGGAACGGCAGCCCCGCATCGACTCGACAACTATTTCCTGCCCTCTACCGTACCGTGTCTTGCCTCGCGGACGCGACGCGGCATGGCGTGGAAGCCACCACACATCGCGAAATTGCCACCTTTGGCCGCCCGGGGCAGCGAGGCGGCCACACTCCGTGTCACGATTCGTCTGTGCCCCGCCCGTTCAGCGCCTACCTCCGCGTCTACGAGCCGCTCTCGGCCTTCGGCGATCCGCCGGACGGACGGCTTGTCGCCGCGGTGGAGCAGGCGACGATGACGAGGGCGGATTCGATCGCACACGAAGAGCACATGTGGCTCAAGTCACAGCTCGCCAAGCCGACCCGGCTGCTCCCTGCCGAGCTCGCGGACGGCAGGTCCGCGCCGAGCGGGCTGACCGACGTCCTCGTGCTGCGGCCGGAGGACGTGCCGACGACGGAGGGCGTCACGGTCGGACCTGGTCCGCTGGTGTGCCCGCTCGAGCTCCGCCCGCGTTCGGCCGCTGCGCTGACGTCGTTCCTCGACGACTCCCACCCCGCGCTGCGCGGCGCGGTGCTCGACGCCAACGAGATCAACCTTGAAGGAGCCCGTGCCCACACGGCGGCTGCGCTCGGCCAGGTGCACTCCGCGGCGCTGCACGTCCTGTCGGTCACCTGGACCATCCCCCTGCCGTGGTTCACGCTGGTCGACCCGGAACAACGCACGCTCAACCTCGGCACCGGCATGGACGACCCCGAACGGGAGCTGTCATGGCGGGTGGCGATGACCGACGCACGCCGCAGGGTCGCCAAAGCGCGTGACCTCGCGGAGAACGTGCTCGGCGACCAGGGCCCGACGAAGGTGCTCATCGACACCGACCGGTGGCTCGCCTCGTTCGACGCGCATTCGGCTGTCGAGCTGGACTACGGCGGACTGGTGCAGCTGATCGCGGACCCGCTCCTTGAGTCGGACACCTCGGCGGAAGAGGTGCACAGCATTCTGCACGCGCTGGAGTCCGGCGACGTCGAGGAGCTGACCGACCTGTTCACCGGGCTGCGTGACTACTGGGGCGAGCTGGCCGCGCGCGAGCGGTTCAACTAGCGGCTCAGCCGTCGCGCTCGGCGGCGATCAGGTCGTCCACCGACGCGGCGCCGTGCGCGTAGCGGCCGGCGATCTCGGAGTTCAGCGTGTCGACGACCACCTGCACCTCGCGCCGCCTGCCGGACACCGAGCGCTCCTCCTCGGTGAACGTGGCCAGGCTGCGCTCCAGCGCCTCGTCGGACAGCGATGCTACGTCGGACAGGCCCGCGTCTGCGACAAGCGACTCGCCGAGCCGCCTGCGCTCCCCAACCCGGGTCGGTTCGAGCGACTGGTGCCTGCCAGCCGTGCCGACCGCGTCATCGGCCAGGATCTCCGTCAACTGCTCGACGACGTCGGACGAGCCACCGGTGCTGCGCCTGCGCTGCTCCGCGCGCACGATGTCGATCCGCGCGTGCAGCAGCCGCCGCAGATACGACAGGTCCGTCTCCTCCTGCGCCGCCTCGTCACGACGCGCCCGCAGGTCCCCGAGGATCAGCCGCTCAAGGCCACGGACGTAGTCAGCGGCGAGCACCCGATCGATGCGGCGCCTGCCGCCGGGGCGGACTTCAATCACGCCGACATCGTGCTCCAGGTAACGGCCAATGCCAAGCACCCCGCCGCATTATCACGCGGATGGCGGTGCCGATCATGGCCGATCACGTGATGGCGGACACTCACCCGCGCAACCGGTGCACCGCAGCCCTCCCCGGCGCGGGACCTTCCTCCGGCACGGAGTCCGGATCGATCGCCGCCTGCGCCATCCGGTCGTCCTGGCCTGCGAAGAGTTCGGCGTCGGCCGGCACAGAACGCTTGATCAGCGCCAGCGCGATCGGGCCGAGCTCGTGGTGCTGTACGACCGTGCCGACCCTGCCGACGGTGCGGTCGTTGTGCAGCACCGGATCACCCGTCTCGGGGTAGATCTCCTGTGAACCGTCGATGTGCAGCAGCAGCATGTTGCGCGGCGGCCTGCCGACGTTGAACACCTTCGACACGGTCTCCTGGCCCCGGTAGCAGCCCTTGGCGACGTGCGCCGCGCTGCCGATCCAGCCGACCTCGTGCGGAATGGTGCGCTCGTCGGTGTCGACGCCCCTGCGCGGACGCATCGACTCAACCCGCAGCGCGTCGAACGCCCAGCTGCCCGCCTCACGCGCGCCAGCGGCCACCAGCCGCTGCCACCAGTCGAGCAGCTCGGCACGCGGCACGAGCAGGTCGATGCCACCAGGGGCGGGACACGACATCCTGCGCGCGACGGCCCCCGACCCCGCCGCGACGGCGTACCGCTCCGAGTCGAGGTCGAGATCGAGGTCCAGCTCGTCGAGGGTGACGTCGGCGTGTGGGCCGAGCAGTGTCAGCAGCGCCCAGTCCTCGGTGACATCGGAGACAGCGACGTCGGACCAGAACCGCATCGCGTCCAGGTACTCAAGCAGCGATTGCGGGCCGCCCTTCGGCAGCGCACTGGTTATCTCCGCGCCTGCCTCGGTGTCCAGCAGCACCGTCGGCTCGCCGTCCAGCGTCGTGTGCGCGAGCACGAGGTGCGACTCAACCCTGCCGTGGGCGTCCAGGATCAACGCCTCGGTGCCGCTGCCATCTGCCAGCTCCGTGACGTGCTGCGAGATCACAAGGTGCAGCCAGGACAGACGGTCGCTTCCGGTGACGGCGAGTACCTGGCGATGGGATCTGTCGATGAGCGCCGCCGATCGGACCGCCGCCCGCTGCTCGGCGAACGGGTCACCGAAGTGCCACGGAACGCCTGCTTCTGGATGTCCTTCCGGCGCGGCGACAGCGCCCTGCCGCCCGAGCACGGGAGACTGCACGATAGCTCCTCGAAATAGGTTCCCTGGTTCTAGCTACCCTGACTATTATGCGCGTTCTGGTATTCCTCGATGGATCCGTCGAGGATCCTGATTCACCCCAGATTCGGGTGGATGACCTCGGCCTGCAACGGGGCGACGGGGTATTCGAGACGATCCTTGTCCGCGACGGCCATCCCCGCGAACTGCGTCCCCACCTCGATCGGCTACGCCGGTCCGCCGCGATGCTCGACCTTCCCGAGCAGGACGTCGAGCGGTGGCAGCGCACCGTGGACGAGGTGCTGGCGCGCTGGCCACGCGACCGCGAGATGGTGCTCAAACTCATCTGCACCCGTGGCTCCGAGCCGGACGGCGAGCCGCTGGCGTTCGCGCTTGGCATGGACGTCGACGACAAGATCAAGCAGGCCCGCGTCACCGGGATCGCCGCTGTGACGCTCGACAGGGGCATCGACGAGGGGCTTGCCGAACGCGCGCCGTGGCTGCTGCTCGGCGCGAAGTCGCTGTCGTACGCGGTGAACATGGCCGCGATCAGGGAGGCCAACCGGCGCGGCGCCGACGACGCGATCTTCCTCGCGACGGACGGTGCGGTGCTCGAGGGGCCGACGTCCACCGTGGTCATCGCGCGCGACCGCACGCTCTACACGCCGCCGCCGACCATCGGCATCCTGCCTGGGACGTCGCAGGCCGCGCTGTTCCGCGCCGCGCAGCGCGCCGGGTGGCACATCAAGGTCGAGCCACTGCGCACAGAGGACCTGCGCACAGCGGACGGGCTGTTCCTGACGTCGTCGATCCGCGAGATCACCCGCGTGCACACACTGGACGGCGAGCTGCTTCCCGACACGCGGGAGCTGCACGCAGACCTCGTCGCGGCGTACGAGTCCGAGTACCGTCGTTGATCACCCCTGCGGTGTGACGCCGTCACCGGCGGCACACGTAGAGGACGTTCACCGGGTCGTCCGGCACGTCGTTGACCGAGACGACCTCGAACCCGGCGTCGGCGAACATCTGCCGCGCCAGCTCCTCGCCCCACACCGTGCCGAGGCCAGCGCCACCGAGCGCGAGCGAGACGGTCATGCAGTGCAGCGTGCTGACGCCGTAGAGGAACGGCGCGAGCGGGTTGCCGACGTTGTTCTCAAGGTGGCTCGACGCCTTGATGTCGAGTGCGACGAAGGTCCCGCCGGGCACAAGCGCGTCGTGCACGCCGCGCAGCACGCCCTCCGGGTCGGCCTGGTCGTGGATGGCGTCGAACGCGAACACCGCGTCGAACCGGGCGTCGTCCGGCAGTTTCGCGACGTCGCACACCTCGAATGTCACGTTCGTCAGCCCGGCGTCGGCCGCCTCGGCCCGTGCCCGCTCGATGGCGTCGGTCGCGATGTCGTAGCCGACGAACGTCGACGCCGGAAACGCCTCGGCGAGCAGGGTGAGCGCGTGGCCGGTACCGCAGCCGATGTCCGCGACGCGGATGCCGGAGCGCAGCCGGTCCGGCAGGTCGCCGGTCAGCGGCAGAATCCCGTCGATGAGCTGGCCGTCGAAGCCGCCCCGGCTGATGCCGTCCATGACGTCGGTGAACCCGGGCCGGAACTTCTCGTACGGCACCCCGCCGCCATCGCGGAACGCCGTCGCCACCTCATCGATGTGGGTGGCGAGGTGGCCGACGATCAGGCTCACCGGGGCGACGTTGGTCGACCCGCCGCCGGTGAGGCAGGCCGCGTGCTCGGCGGGCAGCGTGTAGGTGCGGGTCAGCGGGTCGTAGCTGGTGATGCCCGCCGTAGTGATCGCGCCGAGCCATTCCCGGACGTAGCGCTCGGTCAGCCCGGCGCGGTCGGCGAGCTCGGCACTGGTCGCAGGCCCCGCGGCAGCGGCGTCGAACAGGCCGGTGCGGTGCCCGATGTCGATCATCAGGGTCACCATGCCGCTGGTGTAGTCGCCGAACAGCCGCTCGGCGAAGTCGTCTACTGCGGTTTGGTCGATGCTGAGCTCGGGTGTGGTGGTCATGGTGCTGCCCTCCTGTCGGGTGTCTCGCACTCGACGCTAGGGCGGGGGCGGCGGCGCGACATCGGGCAAAGCGTGCAACCGCGCGGCGGGCGATGGGCCGTCCTACCCACTCCGGCGCGCGAGGCCGCGCTCGAAGGCGTATGCGGCAGCCGCCGTCCTGGACGGCAGCCCGAGCTTGGTGAAGATGTTGGACAGGTGCCGCGCCACGGTCTTCTCGCTGAGCACTAGTTCGGCGGCGACCTCGCGGTTGGTCTTGCCGTGCGCGACAAGCGCCAGCACCTCGACCTCCCGCGCGGAGAGCCCGTCGGGGACGTCGTGCGTGGTCGTGGGTGGTGGCGCACCGAGGCGGGTCAACACTGCCTCGGCCGCATTGCGTTCCCGCGCGCTCGCGTCGAGGTCGTCGAGCACGGCGTACGCGTCCGCGAGCAGGAGCCGGACTCGGGCGCACTCGTACGGCGCATCGAGCCGCAGCCAGCTCGTGCACGCCTGGCGCAGGGCGAGCAGCGCGTCGGCGGGGCGTCCCTCGCCGAGCAGCACGGCACCGCGTGCGTGCAGCGCCATCGCACGCAGTCCTGGGCTCGGGTAACGGCGAGCGAGGTCGTCCAGTTCATCGGCGGCCACGCGGCCGGGCTCACCGGCGGCAAGGTCGATCTCCACGGCGGCGAAGCACAGCGGGGCGCGGGCGAGCGGAGCGCCGGTGGCGGCGAGCGCGGCGTGGATGGACCGGGCGGCGACGTCGGGGCGGCCCTGCGCCAGCCGCAGCAGCGACATCCCCGGCTGCGGGTCGCGGGCGAGCTCGTGGGCGCGCAGGTACGCCCGCTCGGCGGCGTCGAACTCGCCGCGCAGCCGAAGCGAGTCGCCGACGACGTAGTGCGCGTTCGCCGTGGTGAACACCGTCAGGTCGGCCAGGTCGTCGCAGACCCGCCGTGCCTCGGACTCCGACCGGGTCCAGTCGCCGCGCGTCTGCATCAGCTGGGCTCGGTGGACGCGGCAGATGCCGGAGAACACGACGGCGGCTGGCATCGCGCCGCACCACTCTTCGAGCGACTCCGTCCAGGACCGCATCCGCCGCAGGTCGACAAGTTCGTGGCAGGTGGCGATGACGTTGCAGTAGATGTTGCCGGTCCAGCCGGGCGGTAGCTCGTCGGTGAGCACGACCGCCATGGCCTCATCGAGCAGCGCGAGCCCGGCCGCGACGTCCCCGAGCGTGATCCGCGCCCTGCCCTCGGCCACGGTCGCCATCGCCGCGAGGCAGGCGTCGCCGTACTGGTCGGCCAGCGCGCGGATGTCCCGCGCGGTGGCGGCGACCCGCTCGACGTCCTGGGTCTCGACGGCGGCTTCCACCTCAAGGAAGTAACGCAGGTAGGCGTGCTCGACGCAGTCGATATCGTCGGTGAGCAGCCGCCGCGCCGTGGCGAGCCACGCCCCGCCGAGCGATTCCTCGGCGCGCAGGAACCGGAGGAACGCCAACTCCATCGCGCTCATCGCCGCCGCTCGGGTGCCGCCCTCGGCGAGGTGGGCGTGGTAGGCGCGCTCCGAGACGGTCAGCGTCTCGTTGATCCTGCCGAGCCACCACGCCGCGTCGCCGAACCGGCTCAGGTCGTCGGCGCCGTCGGGGTCGGCCGCCGCGTACAGCTCGCGCGCCAGCGGCCAGTCGCGGCGCGCGTATGCCGCGCGCGCCTGGTGGAGTGTTTCGGACATCGCGGACCATCCCGGCAGAGGTGCTCTCTGTGAGTATGCACCCCTGACGGCTACGGTCAGCCCGCGGTCATCCCGCTATGCGCTTGAGCTGCGCCGAGGTGTGTGGCTGGAGCGGCTGGCCGACCATGGCGCGCTCCTCGACGTAGCCGAGGTCGCCGTCGCTGATGATGCCGTAGAGCCGCTTCGCCCCGGTGACGTCCTTGGCGCTGGTCGAGCGCACAACGGCGTCGGTCGACAGCTCCCATGACGTCTGCGTGCGCGGCTCGCCGTAGAAGACTTCGAGGATGCCGGTGTTGTGGGCGAGCAGCAGCTCGATGGTGTCGTCCTGCTGCGGGCGCCACCAGCCGACCTCGCGGGCGGCTTGCCTGATGACCTCGCCGTTCTCGTCGAGCAGCCAGGAGCGGGCCTCGTGGAACAGGAACGGCCTACCGTCGTGCGCGATGGTGAGCTGCTGCGCGTAGCGGACGGGGCCGTCGATGGTGGGGTAGTCGACCTGGCCCTCGCCGCGCCAGACGCCGACGAGCGGCAGCAGCGCGAGGCAGGCGTCGTTCAGGCTGGCGCCTTCCCGCAGGTTGGCGGTGTCGCCGGCGATAGGCAGCTCAGGCAGGTCTGGCGACTGCCTGATGTTGCGGTCCTGCGTCTGCTCGGCGCGCCGCGCCGCGGCTTCGATCGCTTCGTTGCCGCTGTCGGTCATCAGCTCTGGTCTGCGTACAGCCGGTAGACGACGTAGCCAGCGAACCAGGTCACGGCCACGATGGCCAGGACAAGCAAGGTCGTAAACAGGATCTCCACGGCTGGTAACTCTAACCCACCCACGGCGGCGCCACCGGAACGAGGCATCACACTGGGAGCCATGCCACTCGCACTGGTCACCGGAGCATCCAAGGGCATCGGCACCGCCATCGCGCGTGCACTCGCCCCCACCCACCGGCTGCTGCTCGGCGGCACGGACGCCGACGCGCTGGCCGCACTCGCCAAGGAACTGCCGGACGCCTCCCCGCTCGCCGTTGAGCTGACCGACCCGGACGCGGTCTCGCAGGCCGTCGGGGACATCGACGCGCTGGACCTGCTGGTCCACTCGGCCGGTGTCGCGCCGCTCGGCAGGATAGAGGACGCCGACAGGGCGGACTGGCAGCGGAACTTCGACGTCAACGTGCTGGCCGTCGTCGAGCTGACCCGGCTGCTGCTGCCCGCGCTGCGCGCGGCGTCCGGTCACGTTGTGCTGATCAACTCCGGTGCGGGCTACAACGCGCGGCCAGGCTGGGCACCCTACGCGGCGAGCAAGTTCGCGCTCAGGGCGTTCGGCGACGCGCTGCGGGCCGAGGAGCCGTCGCTGCGGGTGACATCGGTGCACCCCGGACGCACCGACACGCCCATGCAGGAGCGCATCGTCGCAGGGGAGGGCCGCGAGTACCAAGCGGCGGACTTCCTGCGGCCGGAGTCGGTCGCGAATGCCGTGCTCGGCGCGGTGACGGCCGGGGAAGACGCGCACGTGACGGAGGTCAGCATCCGGCCGCGCTAGAGCGGGGCTGCTCCGGCACGCCGGTTGATGCCTGGAGTTGATCTACTTCCCCTGCCGTGTGACCACGGAAACCGGACCAAATGGACATCGCTTGGTTATAACCCAGGGTAAGCAGATCAAGATCCCACGACCAGACGTTGCCACGCTCCCGCGCCAGCAGCTGACGCCCGTAGCCGACCCCGCCGGGCGCGTCCCCGCGCTAGTACCCGAAGTCCTACGTCCAGAGCCAGCCGTCGGTGTCGAGGCCGACTCCGACGGTCGTGAGGTCGCAGTTGAGGATGTTGGCCCGGTGTCCGTCGGAGTCCATCCAACCCGCCATGACGTCGGCCGCGCTGCGGTAGCCCTTGGCGATGTTCTCCGCGCCCGGCCGTGGGTAGCCCTCGTCCCTGATCCGCTCCTCGAATCCGACGCCGTCCGGGGTGTCGTGCGAGAAGTAGTCCCGCTCGGCCATGTCGGCGCTGTGCTTGCTCGCCGCGCGCTCGATCCGTTCGTCCACGGTCACCGGCTCGCAGCCGTGGTCCGCGCGGACGTCGTTGACCATCCGCACCAGGCGGTCGGTCATGGGCGACGGGCGCACCGGGGGCGGGCTGATCGACGTCGTCACGTCCGGCGTGACGGGGAGCCGCCGCGTGGTGCGTGTCGTCGTTGTCGGTGGCGGGGTCGTCGTTGTCGGAGACGTCGTTGTCGGCTTCGGCTTGGGCTTCGGCCGGGTCGTCGTCTCCGTAGGGCGTTGCGGGCGCTGCCGCGACTCCGATGTCGTGGTGGGCGCGGGAACAGGCGACGAGCCAAGCGCGCTCGCACCGGTGTTGTCCGGCCGGTCGGCGACCGGCTCCGCGCCGAGCATCGCGCTGGTGGCGACCGTGTAGCCACCAGCCGTCAGTCCACCGAGAACCATGCCGATCAGCGCGGCCAGCACCCGGGGTCTTCGCGCACGGTAGTAGGTCACGGCCAGGTAACGTACCACTAACGAGTGATAACGCCAGCCCTTTGCGGAGCTTTTCACTCCGCGTCATCGTCCCAGCTCAGACGCGCACTTTGTGGCCCGCTGAACGGACTACGCGCTGTGCCTCCGCTCGGTCCACCTTGGTCGGCTCTGCGGCGGACACCACCTGTTCCCCAGCCACCCAGACGTCGCGCACCCGGCGCGAACCTGCGCCCCACACCAGGTTCGCCAGCAACTGCTCGTCGGGGACGTCGATGCCCCCGGCGAACGTGGGGTCGTCAAGGTCGACGTGCACCAGGTCCGCCCAGCGGCCCGGTTCGAGCACGCCGATGTCAGCCCTGCCGAGCGCAGCTGCGCCGCCCCGCGTCGCCATCAGCAGCGCCTCATCTGCCGACAACGCCGTCGAGTCGTGAGTGGACAGTCGCGCCAGCATCGCGGCGAGCTGCACCTCGTGCCAAAGGTCGAGGTCGTCGTTGCTGGCTGGGCCGTCGGTGCCGAGGCCGATCGGGATGCCTGCCGCCCGCAGGTCGGTCAGCCGGGCGATGCCGGAGGCCAGCTTGGCGTTGGAGCCGGGACAGTGCGCCACCCCGACACCGCGCCGGGCGAACAACGCGATGTCCTCGTCGGACATGTGCACGCAATGCGCGGCGAGCACCCTGCCGTCGAGCATGCCGACGGCGTCGAGCAGCTTGGGCACCGAGCCATGGCCCTCGCGCTGGTTGACGTCCTCGTCGCGCGCCTCGGCGACGTGCACCTGCACCAGCGCGCCGCGCGCCCCCGCCGAGTCGGCCACCTGCCGCAGTGCGCCTTCCGGCAACATGTACGCCGAGTGCGGGCCATAGCCGATCTCGACCCGATCGGCAGGCCCGAACCGCACGCCGTCGGCGTCGATCCAGCGGTCAACCTCGGCGACCATGGCGCGCCAGTCCATGCCAGGCAGGTCGATGATCGGGCAGCCGAGGACGATCCGCGCGCCCGTGGCGAGCACCGCGTCGACGACCTTGTCGCCCTGGAAGTACATCTCGGCGCTGGTCGTCACGCCGTGGCGCAGCATCTCGACGGAGCCGAGCACCATGCCCGCGCGGATCTCCGCTGGCCCCATGCGCGCCTCGGCGGGCCAGATCACCTCGCGCAGCCAGCGCAGCAGCGGCAGGTCCCCGCCCATGCCGCGGAGCACGGTCATCGGGCTGTGCGCGTGCGCGTTGATCAGCCCTGGCAGGAGGATGCCGGGCAGTTCGGTGACCGTGGCGCCGTTCAGCCATGGCGCGTTCGCCCGCGGCCCCGCGTAGCTGATGCGGCCCGCAGCGTCGACGTCGAGCGCGGCATCGCGCACGACGGGGCAGACGTCGTCACGATCGCAAGGCAGTAACGCGGGGGCGTGCAAACGAACCGACATGGCTCGATCCTGCCAGAAATCGCCCGGCTTACCGCCGCTCGTAGATCAGATCGCGTGACACCCTGCCCTCGCGTTCTGCGCGGGACTCGAACTTGGTGACCGGCCGCCAATCCGGCCTCGGCGCCCAGCCAGAGTAGGCGTTGCCCAGCAGCGGCTCGCCATCGCAGACCTCGCGCATCTGCTCGGCGTAGTGCTCCCAGTCGGTCGCCAGGTGGAGCGTGCCGCCGACCCGCAGCCGCGACGCCACGAGCCGGACGAACTCGGGCTGGATCAGCCTGCGCTTGTGGTGACGCTTCTTCGGCCAGGGGTCCGGGTAGAAGATCCGCACGACGTCAAGCGAGTCGGGCGCGACGTGGTCGGTGAGCAGCACGACGGCGTCGCCGTGCAGCAGCCGCAGGTTGTCGACACCGAGCCTCTCGGCGCGCAGCATGAGCTGGCCGAGCCCGGCGTCGTAGACCTCGATGGCGATGTAGTTGACGTCTGGTTCGCGCTTAGCGAGCTCCGACGTCGTCTCGCCCATGCCGGAGCCGATCTCGAGCACGACGGGGGCCTTGCGGCCGAACCAGGCGTCGACGTCGAGCGTGCCGTCGAGCTCGGACACCGTCTTGCCGAGCGCGGGCCAATGCTCGCGCCACGCGCGCTCCTGGCCGACGGTCATCCGCCCGCCGCGCTTGACGTAGCTGACCACGCTGCGCGGGTGGGCCACGTGGGTTGGTCGTTCCTGGCCGCTCACCGGAACGACCTTACCCAGCGGCTACGCCGGCTCCCGCCTGCGCTGCCTCAGCGAATGGCCTCGATCTCACCGAGTCTCGCCCGCAGTTCGGCGGGCCCCGCGATCGCGATCGGCTCAGGTGTCGCCCCCGAGTGCGCTGGCAGCACGTCGATCCAGCCGGTGTGCCGGTCGGTGTTGAGCACCGTTGTCGGCACTGTGTACCCGGAAGGGCCGCGCTCCGACGGCATGAACTCCCAGTAGCCGGACTCGCCATCCGCGGCCCACGGCACGAACTCCCAGCCCGGGCGGGGCAGCAGGAGCTGCGCGATGCGGTCCTCAACGCGGAACGCGGCGGTGCGGGAGTCGATGTCGTCCCGAGCGAGCGCGCGCAGCCACCACGGCGCAGGCACGTCCGCCCTCGGCTCATCGGCGCCGCATGCCTCGCGGTACAGCGCGAGCACGTGGGTTTCCGGCGCGCGGTGGATGTACGCCCTGCGAATCTCGGCGGGCCGGGTGGCGTCCGCCGCGGCGTGTGGCAGTTCCAGCGCCTGCGACCACTGCAGGCCAGCGGTGGGTTCGACACGCAGCCCGCCGCGTTGCTCCCTCGGCGCCGTGTCGGGGTCAGCGGCGGTGTCCTCGTCGCTGCCGTGTTGTGTTTCGGTCGCCGTCATGGTCACCTCCAAGGCGTCTCAATGACGACTTATGCCATTTTCGCAGCTCAGCGAGCCGATGTCGGCCGTTCGTGAGAGTTCTCACAAGGTGAAACCTAACCGGTCACGGCCGTGGTCGCCCGCCGAGTGCGGTATAGGGCCTCATCCTACGTATCGCGGCCCGAACACCGATTCGTTACTACTCCGATACGGCGAGGGTCCGGGCCGCCCCCGAATGCGACCCGGACCCTCTATCCCCGAAGCCCCGCCGTGCGCACCCCGAAGGCACACGACGGGGGTTCTCAGGCGTCCCGCCTACGCGCGACCAGGATCGCCGCGGTGAGCAGCGCGACGGCGATGCCCGCGAAGTACGCGAGTGCCAGCCAGGGGCTCAGCGTCGACGTCGACAGCGGCGGTCCGGCCTGGGAAGCGCCGCGCGCGGCGCCGTCACCGCTGAGGAACTTCTCGGCGACGTTGAACGGCAGCCACTTGTAGATGTCGTCGCCGATCCTGGGGACGATCTGCACCAGCGGCTCGGCGACCATGGCGTAGATCAGCAGCAGCGAGATCGCGCCCGCACTGTGCCGGACGAGCGCGCCGACGGCGACGCCCATGACGGCGGTCAGCGCGTAGATGCCGCCGATGCCAGCGACCTGCTGCCAGTCGGCGCCGCTGTTGAGCGCGAGGTCGGCGGATGGTGCGAGCAGCACGGACACCCCGAGCGCGCCGAACGCGGCGAGCTCGCCGATCACCAGCGCGAGCAGCGCGACGACAGCCGCCTTGGCGAGCAGCACAGCTGGCCGGTTGGGCACGGCGAGGAACGTCGTCTTGATGGTGCCGAAGCGGTACTCGGTGGTGATGGACAGCGCGGCGAGCACCATGATCACCGCGAGCCCGAAGCCGTAGCCGAACTGGGAACTGCCGACGCTCACCTGGGCGTCGGTCTCCATGGTTCCGGTGATCAGCGCGGCGAAGCCGATGACGATGGCCAGCGTGACGGCGGCGCACCACCACGGCGAGCGCGTCGTGAGCAGCTTGATCCGTTCTACTGCGAGCAGAGTCATGTCTGTGTCAGCCTTCTGTGGTCAGTGGGCGTGGTACTCGACGGTGTCGCCGGTGAGGTTCATGAACGCCTGCTCGAGCGAGCCGAGCTGCGGGCTCAGCTCGTGCAGCACGATGCTGTGCTTTGCCGCCAGCTCGCCGATGGTTTCGCTGTCCATTCCGGACACGACGACGCCGTCGTCTTCATCGCGCACGGTCACGCCGTCGCTCGTAAGGGCGTCCTTGAGCAGCGACAACTGCGGCGAGCGGACTCGTACCGCCTGCTCCGTGGCGCGGGCGACGAAGTCCGCCGTGCTGCTCTGCGCGACAAGCTCGCCCTTGCCGATGACGATCAGCTCGTTCGCGGTCAGCGACATCTCGGAGAGCAGGTGGCTTGACACGAACACCGTGCGACCCTCGTCGGCGAGCCGGTGCATGAACTTGCGCATCCAGAGGATGCCCTCAGGGTCGAGGCCGTTCACCGGCTCGTCGAACAACAACACCTCAGGGTCGCCGAGCAGCGCGCCCGCGATGCCGAGCCGCTGCGACATGCCGAGCGAGTAGCCGCCAGCGCGCTTGTTCGCGACGCTCGTCAGGCCGACGATGTCGAGGACCTCGTCCACCCTGCTCTTGCTGATGCCGTTGGCCCGCGCCAGCCAGGTCAGGTGCGCCCGCGCGGAGCGGTTGGGATGTACCCACTTGGCTTCGAGCAGCGCGCCGACGGTGCTCAGCGCGTGCCGCAGCTCGTGGTAGCGCTTGCCGTTGACGGTCGCGACGCCCTTGGTCGGCCGGTCGAGGCCGAGGATCATCCGCATCGTCGTCGACTTGCCAGCGCCGTTCGGCCCGAGAAACCCGGTCACCGTGCCCGACCGCACCTGAAAGGACAGGTCGTTGACGGCGAGGGTGTCGCCGTAGCGCTTGGTGAGGCCCTTCGCCTCGATCATTGATGTCTCCCTGTGGTTGGCCTGCGGTGTTACTGGTCTGGCCTTGTGCTGCCATCGTGGGCGAGTCGCTCGTCATCCCGCGTCATCCCTCGGGTCCATTTCTCTCCCGACCCAGGTCGTAGCGTGCCCGTACCCAGGGCTGATCGGTATCGGTGAGAACCCTGACCGGACCCCGATTTCAGACGCCGGGTCTCGCCAGCCCTGTCTCGTAGGCGAGCACGACGGCCTGTACCCGGTCGCGCAGGTCGAGCTTGGTCAGGATGCGCCCGACGTGCGTCTTGACCGTGGCCTCAGACAGGTACAGCGTCCCGGCGATCTCGATATTCGACATCCCGCGCGCCACCAGCGCCAGCACCTCGCGCTCCCGCTCCGTCAGCACGTCGAGCACGGCGGCGTCGCGCGGGGCGCTCGCGGAGTCGACGAACCGGTCGAGCAGCCGCCGGGTCACGCTCGGCGACACCACCGCTTCGCCGCTTGCCACCGACCGGATGGCGTACACCAGCTCGTCCGGCGGAGTGTCCTTGAGCAGGAACCCGCTCGCCCCGCCGCGCAGCGCGGAGTAGACGTACTCGTCAAGGTCGAACGTCGTCATCACCAGAACCCGCGCGGTTTCCGCCGCGATGATGCGCCTGGTCGCCTCGACGCCGTCGAGCACAGGCATCCTGACGTCCATCAGCACGACGTCCGGCCGGTGCCGCTCCGCGAGCCCCACGGCCGCCTCGCCGTCACCCGCCTCGGCGACGACGTCGATGTCGGGCTGCGCGCCGAGCACCATCCGGAAGCCGACGCGCATCAGCTCCTGGTCGTCGACAAGCACCACTCGGATCACTGGCTTCCCCATTCGCCGGACGCGGCCGACCTGCCCTGGTGCGGGATGACGGCGTGCACCTGCCAGCCGCCACCCGGTTGCGGGCCGACGCTCAGCGTGCCACCGAACACCGACGCGCGCTCGCGCATGCCAATGAGGCCATTTCCACTTGCGCTCTCGCCGTCACCAGCGAAGACCGGATGGGCCTTGCCAGCCCCGTCGTCGGCGACCGCGACCTCGACCGAGTCGTCGGCCAGCGCCACCGTCGCGATCGCGGCGGCACCACGGCCCGCGTGCTTGAGCGTATTGGTCAGCGCCTCCTGCACGATGCGGAACACGCCGAGGCCGACGCCGGTCGAGACGTCGGCGAAGTCGCCGTCGAGGTCGAGGCGCACCGGCATGCCTGCCGCGCGCATCCGTTCTGCCAGTTCGGGCAGTGCGGCGATGCCAGGCTGCGGGGCGAGCGGCTGCTCGGCGGCGCCGCCGGAGTCGCGGAGGACGTCGAGCAGCCCGCGCAGCTCGTCGAGTGTGCTCCTGCCGGTCTCTGCGATGGTGCGCAGCGCGTCCCGCGCGGTGCCTGGGTCGCGCTCGATGGCGTAGATCGCGCCGTCGGCCTGCACCACGATGACGCTCACCGCGTGCGCGATGACGTCGTGCAGCTCCCGCGCGATCCGGCTGCGCTCCTCGGCGACGGCGATGCGGGAGGCGTTGTCGCGCTCGGTCTCGAGAAGGTGCAGCCGTGCCTCAAGCTCGGCCCGGTAAGCACGCCTTGCGCCGACGAACTCGCCGAGGATCCAGGAGAACGCCAGCGCGCCGAAGGTGAAGCCGAGCGCCATCAGCCATTCCGAGCGGTCGACCTGGATCAGGATCTGCACCGTGGCAGCGACGACCTGCACGCAGAAATAGATCAGCGTCTGCCGCCGATCGACGTAGGCGATCAGCGTGTAAACGGCGATGCACGCGGTGGCGACAGCGGCGAGTCCCAGCTCATACGCCGCGTGCAGGGTGCCGATGACCAGCACGAGGTAGGCAAACCAGATCGGATGCCTGCGGCGGATCACGAGCGGCGCGACGGTCGCGATGACGATCACGGCGAGGACGGCGGTCGGCGCGGGCGGGCCCGTCCGCTGCTCGTCGTCGACGGTGACGAGCAGCAGGTCGAACGTCGCGATCAGCAGGGCCATCGTGGTGTCCCCGACCATCGGATGGGCGTGCAGCCACAGGCTCAGCCGGCGCATGCGACTCACACTATGTTGGGAACATCGGTCGCGCGTCCGCCTCAGGTAGCACCCTGGGGTGAACCTCGGTCGGACCCGTGTCGTGGCACGATGCAAGCGGAAGGGGATGGGGGAGTGACCGCAGTGACGGAGCAGGGCACGCTCGCCGGTCCGCTGTCGACGTCGGTCGCCAACCTCTGCCGCAGGCTGCAACCCCAGGTCGGGCAGGCGACGGCGGCAGGGTTCGCCGAGGTGCTCCGCAGGCTGGGCGCCCCGTTGCAGGTCGCCGTGGCCGGGCGGATCAAATCGGGCAAGTCCACGCTGGTCAACGGGCTGATCGGGCGCAGGGTCGCGCCGACGGACGTCGGCGAGTGCACCCGGCTCGTCACCCGGTACGAGTACGGCACGGTGGACCGGGTCGAGGTGGTGCTCACCGACGGCAGCACGACGGTGTTGCCGTTCGATGCAGACGGCATGATCCCCGCGTCACTCGGCATCGACCTGGATACCGTCTCGCACATCGAGGCGTACCTGACCAACGCCGTCCTCAAGGACATGACGGTGATCGACACCCCTGGCCTCGGCTCGCTGGACTCGGCGTCGGTGGCCCGCACCGATGCCGTGCTCGACCCCACGTCGCGGGACGCCGTCGCGGGGGCGGAGGCGGTGCTGTACGTGGTGACGCAGAGCGTGCGGGCCGACGACCAGCAGGCGCTCGCCGCGTTCACCGCCGCCACCGCCAGCAGGGAAGCCGGTCCGGTCAACGCCATCGCCGTGCTGAACAAGGCGGACACCGTCGCCCCTGAGTCGGTCGCTGGCGCCGACGGCGACGTCTGGCGTGCGGCGTCGCTGCTGGCCGAGGCGCAGGCGGCGTCGCTCAAGCCGAAGGTGGCCGACGTCCTCCCAGTGATCGGGCTGCTCGCCGAGTCGGCGGAGTCCGGCGGGTTCACCTCGGCGGACGCCGACGCGCTCCGGGCGCTGTCCGAACTGGACGACGCCACGCTTGAGACGATGCTGCTCGCGGCGGACGTCTTCACCAGCTGGGACTGCGACGTCCCTGCCGGGACGAGGACGCGGCTGCTCGACCGGCTCGACCTCTACGGCGTCCGGTGCGGCATTGACGCCACCAGGGCGGAGCCGGACATCACCGCTGGCGACCTGCGCCGCACCATCGGGGACGCATCAGGGCTCGAAGCCGTCAGGGCACGGCTGAACACGGTGTTCGCGGCGCGGGCGGACGGCATCAAGGCGGCGGCCGCGCTGGCGTCAATCACCGCGCTCGCCCACTCCGCGCCGGATCCCACCGAGCGCGCGAAGGTGCACGACGCGATCGAGGTGCTGCTCGCCAAACCGGAGGCGCACCAACTGCGGGTGCTCGAAGCGCTCACGCTGGTGACATCGGGCGCGATCGACCTGGCGGACGACCTCACGGAGGAGGTCCTGCGGGTGGGCAGCAACGCCGACGTCAGGGCGCAGCTCGGCATGCCGGATGCCGACAGGGAGCAGCTCACCACGCACGCGCTGGAGCGGGCGGGCTGGTGGCGTTCGTTCGCCTCGTTCGGCGCGACCCCGGCGCAAAGCAGGGTGGCGCACGTGGTGCACCGGGCGTATTTCCTCATCTGGCAGCAGTTGCGCGAGAGATAGATGAGAGTGGTGGCAGTGGCAGCGTGGTTCAACCGGCACGACAACGCCGATGACGTGCCGACGGGCGAGATCGCGGCGCACCTCATCGCGGCGGCCGACACCAGCGGGCAGGACGTCCAGCGGCTACGCGACGACCGGGCCGCGCTGATCCAGCTCTGCCTGTACGCCCTGGACCGCGCCCGCAGCGACGGCGTCGTCGCGCGGATCGAGGAGGGGCTGGCGGGCGTCGGGGTGAGTGCGCTGCGCCCTGATGGCGAGCTGTTCGACCCCGCGCGCCACGAGGCGGGCGGCGCGGTGTCCACATCGGACGCCTCGCTGGCAGGCACCGTCGCGGAGACCGAGCTCGTCGGGTTCCGCGACGGCGACATGCTGCTGCGCGCGCCGGTCGTGACCGTCTACACCGCAGGGACGACGGCGTGACGTCGGCGTTCTTCGACAAGCTAACGCCGGTCGAGAAGGCGACGAAGGGCTGCGACTCGCTCATCGCGACGCTGGACGATATCGACGCCGACGCGGCGGGATGGGTGCGTGAGACCCGCGAGCGACAGCATGGCGCGCCTGCCGTCGTCGTCGTTGGCGAGACCAAGCGCGGCAAGAGTTCGCTTGTCAACGCCATGCTCGCCAGCCCTGGACTGTCCCCTGTGGATGCCGAGGTCGCGACGTCGACCTACCTGCGGTTCGTCCATGGCGATACCCCCCAGGCGCAGGCCTGCTACGCCCAGCGGCCGCCCGTCCCGTTCGAGCTAGCCGAACTCGCCAACTGGACGTCAGCGACGAGCGAGCTGCCGGAGGATCAGCTCCCGCCGCGCTACATCGAGGTGGCCTACCCGTGCCCGCTGCTGCAGCGAGTGTCGCTTGTGGACACACCGGGCGTCGGCGGGCTCGACTCCATGCACGGGGAGCTTGCCATCGGGGCGGCGGCGTCGGCGACCGCGCTGCTGTTCGTCGTCGACGCGTCCGCGCCGTTCACCGCGAGCGAGCTGAGCTTCCTGCGGAGGATGAGCGACAAGGTCGAGACCGTGCTGTTCGCGCTGTCCAAAACGGACGTCTTCAAGGGCTGGCGGCAGGTGCTCGACGCCAACACCGCGCTGCTCGCGGAACACGCGCCCCGGTTCGCCGACGCCGAGTTCCTGCCGGTGTCGGCGCGGATGTTCGAGATGGCGGGCAACGCGCCGTCGGACGACGCCGCCGCGATGCTGCGGGAACGGTCCGGCGTGATCGCGTTGCAGACCGCGGTGCAGGAAGCCGTCATCGGCAGGGCGGACGCGCTGCGGACGGCGAACACGCTGCGCACACTGGTCACCGCGTTCGAGGAGCAGACGACGCGGCTCACCGCGGAGCGCAGGGCCCTGCACTCCGGCGAGGCGGAGGGCGACGCGCTGCGACAGCGCCGCGACGCGCTCCAGGCGGAGCGGAAGTCGTCAACGCGCGGTTGGCAGCTCACACTGCGCAGCGAGATCCAGCGCACGCGGGTCGACTGCACCCACGAGGTCGCGCGGCAGATGCGCGACGTCCAGTCCTGGTTCCGGCAGCGCATCGACGGCGCGGACGCCGACACCCTCGACGCGCTGCCGCAGGAGGTCGAGGCCGCACTGCAACTGGTGTCCTCCCGGCTGAACGTCCTACTCGACCAGCGGCTCAACGAAGCAACGGAGAACGCGCTCGCCGACCTGTTCGGCGAGGACGAGCTGCGGGTGATCCGGGCGCAGTTCACGCGGGGCGGCGGACAGCCGGTCATGCTGCGCCCGCCGGAGAAGCGGCCCCCGACCGCCGAGGACAAGCTCATGGTCGGGATGGGCACCTACATGGGCATCGGCGCGAGCGGGACGGGGCTGAGCCTGGCCACCGGCGGCGCGATGACGCTGGCGACGGCGGGCCTTGTCGCCGTCCCGGTGCTTGTCGTCGGGCTCGGCGCTGGCTGGTGGATCGGCAGGACGCGGCGGCACGCCGCGAACAAGCAGCACGTCAAGACGTGGTTGACCGAGGCCATCGCCGACGCCCGGTCCGCAGTCGACCAGGTGGTGTCCGAACAGATCATCGAGGCGGAGCACCAGCTGTCGCTGGCGCTTGACGAGGCGGTGACCAGGCGGATCGAGGCGATCGATGCGGAGGTCAAGCAGGTCGACAAAACGTTGAAGCTGAGCGCGGCGGAGAAGTCCAGGCAGCTCGCCGCCGTCGGCGCCCACCTCAAGGACGCGGCGGCCGGCCTCGACACCGCCCGCACGCTGCTCGACTCGCTGCGATTGATTGTGCCGGGGAACCGGGTGGGCCTACGGTGAGTCTCAGTGACGACGTCTGGCGCTAGTGCCCGTTCGGGCGTGAACACGAGGGGATACCAGGGCGATGTACGTGGATGAGTCCGGCGGCAGCGACGAGACGGTGACCAGCGAGGACGTGGCCGTCACCGTTGACGGGCAGGAGTACGACGTCGAGATGAACGCCGACCTCGACTCGGACGGCCACGTCGACACGGCGATCGTCGACAACGCCGACGGCACCCACAGCGCCTACATGGACGAGGACGGCGACGGCGACGCCGACGTCTACATGGAGGCCGACGAACAGGGCAACACCATCGCCGAGGCGCGGTTCGACGACGAGTCCGGCGAGTGGATCGCCGTCGACCCCGCCGCGCAGGGCCAGGGGGACACCACGACGCCGACGGACACCCAGACCAGCGAGAGCGCTCCCGGCACCGACAAGCCGATGACGGCCGACATGCCACAGGGGGAGGTCGAGGTCGGCCCCGCGACGATCGACACCAACGATGACGGCGTGAAGGACACCGCCGTCACCAAGGACGACGCTGGCAACACCTTCTATTTCACCGACGCCAACAGCGACGGGGAGGCGGACTACGCGCTCGTCGTTGAGAGCGACGGCAGCACGGCCACGCTGAAGCACACCGGCGACGGCACGTGGGAGCGCGTCGACACGGGCGCCACCCAGACCAGTGGGGCACAGGGCGTCGGCGGTGACATCGCGTCGGCGGCCAACGACGACGGAGTGAGCGGGGTCACAACGAACGTCGAGGGTGTGGCCAAAATCGATCCGCACACCGGGCAGTGGTTGAGCCCAAACTGAGGCCGATCGCCGCCACCGCCGAAGAATCTTCTGACCCGATCTAACGTGCATATCACATACAGCATACTGGCCGCCCTGGCACCAGGCGGCCGGATGCAACGCCGCACGGCTACTCCAAACGTGATCGACACCGGAAAACTGAATCGATTCCCTTATCGTTCTTGTGAGAGAACCCTCAGCGCAAGGCTCGGTTACCTGGCTTTCACCCGGCTACTCTCAAGGGATCCCACAAAACGAGCACGCCGACGAAGCATTTGCCCGCTTCCCGGTGCGCGAAGCCATTCGGTCGCCGGCAACGAAGCCCGCACGCCGATCACCATGTCCTGCGTGTTCCCCACGCGGGCTACCCGTGTCGGAGTCAGGAGATTTACGAGATGACTGCTGTAGCCATCCCCGGACTGGACAACGCACCTACGACGCATAGCCGCATGCTCGAATGGGTGCGTGAGGTCGCCGAGCTGACGACCCCGGACCGCGTGGAATGGATCGATGGCTCAGACGCCGAAGCGGAGCGGATCAACCAGAAGCTGGTCGACGCGGGCACCTTCGTCCCGCTGAAGTCGAAGCCGAACTCGTACTGGGCCGCATCCGATCCGAGCGACGTCGCGCGGGTCGAGGAGCGCACATTCATCTGCTCCCAACGGGAAGAGGACGCCGGACCGACCAACAACTGGATGCACCCCGACGAGATGAAGGCGATCATGACCGAGCTCTACCGGGGCTCGATGCGTGGTCGCACCATGTACGTCATCCCGTTCTGCATGGGTCCGCTCGGCGACGACAACCCGAAGCTCGGTGTCGAGATCACCGACTCGGAGTACGTCATCGCCTCGATGCGCGTGATGACCCGCATGGGCGCCAAGGCTCTGGACAAGTTCGTCAAGGACGACGGCACCGAGCGCGAGTTCGTGCCAGCGCTGCATTCGCTCGGCGCGCCGCTCGAGCCCGGCCAGGAGGACGTCCCGTGGCCCTGCAACGACACGAAGTACATCACCCACTTCCCAGAGGAGCGCACGATCTGGAGCTACGGCTCCGGCTACGGCGGTAACGCGCTGCTCGGCAAGAAGTGCTACTCGCTGCGCATCGCTTCGGTGATCGGCCGCGACGAGGGCTGGCTCGCCGAGCACATGCTGATCCTCAAGCTGATCTCGCCGGAGGACAAGGTCTACTACATCGCGGCCGCGTTCCCGAGCGCCTGCGGTAAGACCAACCTCGCGATGCTGCGGCCCACCATTCCCGGCTGGCGGGTCGAGACGCTTGGCGACGACATCGCGTGGATGCGTTTCGGCGACGACGGCAGGCTCTATGCCGTCAACCCGGAGGCCGGCTTCTTCGGCGTCGCGCCTGGCACCAACTACAAGACCAACCCGCACGCGATGGAGACCATCAACAAAGGCAACTCGGTCTTCACCAACGTCGCGCTGACCGACGACGGCGACGTCTGGTGGGAGGAGATGGAGAACCAGCCTTCCCACGCGACGTCGTGGAAGAAGGAGGACTGGACTCCGGACTCCGACGAGAAGGCGGCGCACCCGAACTCGCGGTACTGCACGCCGATGTCGCAGTGCCCGATCCTCGCGCCGGAGTGGGACGACCCGAACGGCGTTCCGATCTCGGCGATCCTGTTCGGTGGCCGTCGCGCAAACACGATTCCGCTGGTCACGGAGTCGCGGGACTGGCAGCACGGCACTTTCATGGGAGCGACGCTGTCCAGCGAGAAGACCGCGGCCGCCGCGGGCAAGGTCGGCGAGGTGCGCCGCGACCCGATGGCGATGCTGCCGTTCATCGGCTACAACGCCGGTGACTACTTCCAGCACTGGATCGACACCGGCAAGCGCGCGGACGCCAACAAGCTGCCGAAGATCTTCTACGTGAACTGGTTCCGCAGGGGCGACGACCGCCGCATCCTGTGGCCGGGCTTCGGCGAGAACTCGCGCGTGCTGAAGTGGATCATCGAGCGGATCGAGGGCAAGGCCGCGGCGACCGAGACCCCGATTGGCTGGGTGCCCACCGCCGACCAGATCGACCTGAACGGCATCGAGGACACCCCGCTTGCGGACATCGAGGCCTCGCTTGCCGTCGACGTCGACGAGTGGCGCGCCGAGATCCCGCTGATCGAGGAGTGGTTCGACAAGATCGGCGACAAGCTGCCGACCTCGCTGCGTGACGAGCTGGAGGCGCTGAAACAGCGCCTCGGCTGAGGTTCGCAGAGCTAACTACGGGCCCGGGGCCCGTCCGGTGTGGTTGCCGGGCGGGCCCCGGGCCCGTTCGTGTTCGCCAGACGCCGTATAACGTTAGTCAAGATGTCTGGATTTTCTGATTACTTCGTATTGAGCTGTTGAGCGCTATCTGTCACCATTGAGTCCAGTTTAGCGATATATGAGCTTCGCTCATGTCTTACTGGGTGGGTCGATGGGTATCCGATCAATGGCGCTCGCCGTCGTGGCACCGCTGCTTTGTGCTGCAGGTGTGGCCTCGATAGGAACGGGTGCGAGCACCGGACTCGCGGTGGCGGAAGACAGGCCGAACGTCGTGTTCGTCATGGTGGACGACGCCCGCGTCGACGACATCAGGTTCATGCGCCACGTCAACCGGCTGATCAAGGGGCCGGGGGCGGAGTTCCCGCATGCGTCGTTGTCGTATCCGCTGTGCTGCCGCGCGCGCCTCCATCCTCACCGGCCAGTACGCCCACAACCACGGCGTGCAGCACCACGAGTACCCAGCAGGGTCCTACCGGAAGTGGGTGGAGACAGGGGCGAACCAGTCGACCTTGCCGGTGTGGCTGCAAGAGTCCGGGTACCACACGGTGATGCTCGGGAAGTTCCTGAACGGCTATGAGTCCTACTCCGTGAACGAGTACGGCAGGGCGAACGCGCCCAAGGACCCCGGCTGGTCGTCGTGGAAGGCGACCGTGAGCACCTACGACTACCGGAACATCGCCATCCGCCACCGGCCAGGCCGGTTCCGCGCGTACGAGGGCCGCTACAGCACCCACGTGCTCAACGACATCGCCGTCAACGTGGTCCGCAAGCAGGCGTCGAACCCGAAGCCGTTCTTCATGTGGCTGTCGTATGTCGCCCCACACCACGGCGGCCCCGACCAGCCGGACGACCCGGCGCGGCTGGTGACCCCGAACGTGGCGGACCGGGACCGCAACACGTTCCGCCACCTCGGCAACGTGAAGTCCCCCGCGTTCAACGAACGGTACGTGTCCGACAAGCCGTCCCATATTCGTGAGCTGCCAAGGATCGACCGGAAAATGGCGAGGGAGATCAAGGAGGCGCGGCAGCAGCGGGTGGAGTCGTTGCAGGCCGTCGACCGTGGCATTCGCCAGCTCGTCCGCACGCTGCGGCGCACCGGACAGCTCGACAACACCGTGATCATCTTTACCTCCGACAACGGCTACTCGCTTGGCGAGCACCGCCGCCCGGCGGGCAAGGTCCTGCCGTACGGGGAGGTGATGAGCACGCCGCTCTACATCCGAGGCCCCGGCATCCCCGCTGACCGGCGCGTGACGCAGCGGGTGTCGATGAGCATCGACATCGCCCCCACCGTGCTCGACCTCGCCCGCACAACCGCGCCGCACGAACTGGACGGCATCAGTCTCGACAACCTGATCCACAACCCTGGGCCGAGGAACAGACACCTGGTTGTCGAGGCATGGAACAGCGACGGCATACCCCTGTACTCAGGGGTGCGGGACCCGAGATACCTGTACGCGGAGTACCCGGCGACCGGCGAGGTGGAGCTGTACGACATGCGCCGTGACCCCCACCAGCTGCGCTCCCGCCACGCCGATCCTGAGTACCAGGTCGAGCGGGCAAGGCTCGCCGCGAAGCTCGCGGCGATGGGGCACTGCCGCGGCCGCCTGTGCCAGCGCTGAGCCGTCGCGCTGTCCCCAGGCACGGGGTGTCCCCAGCCACACCAGTTCCCCAGCCGCCGGTTGCCCCAGCGCCCACTTGGCCCAGGTTGCCGGTTGTCCACAGCGCCCAGTTGCCCCCAGGTTGTGGATAACTCTGTGAACAAGCTGTGGACTCGCTGCTCCATTCGGTGGACGACCGGCCGTTACCGGTGGACATGCCGAGCTGTGACCAGGCCGCGACCGCAGTGATGCAACGGAGGCGGAACTTGGTACGTCTCAACGGTGACAGCAGTCACACGGCGAGGCGGCTAAGGAGGTGACCCACCATGATCGCTGGTTTCGCGATGCTGGTTCTCGCACTTGGTGCGCTGATCATGGTGCTGTGCGTGGGCTTCGGGGACGCCGGCGACGAGGAAGACGACGGCGCCGCCGACCCGCGCCAGGATGATCCGCTGTCACCGGAAGGAAACGCCCCGCTCCGGCCGCTGCGCGGGCGTGGTTTCCGGCTCGGGTAGCGGCCGGCCGGGGCACAGCGAGTCCGATGGCACCCGGTTATCCACAAGGTAGTCGTTCACCAGGTAGTCCACACAGCCGTTGCCCCCTGCGTAGATGCCGTGGTCGCCCTCGTTGGTCACGGTGATCATCCGCGATCCCGCGAAGTTCGCATGAGCACGCCGCGCGCCTTCCAGCGGTGTCGCTGGGTCGTGGGTCGACTGCACCATCAGCACTGGCGGCACGCCCTCGCCGGTCGGTGTCGGCAAGTCGACCGGATCGGGGTTGTCCCAGAAGACGCAGGGCTGGATCAACCATCCCCAGCCGAGCAGGGGATACCGCTGACCGAGATAGTCCGACTGGGCGACGACGCTGCGCCGGTCGCCGTGCCACTCGGTCTCATTGCATGGGATGGTCCAGAAGCTGGCATCGAAGGCATCGTCGTATTCGCCGCCGGGTGCACCGGCGCGGCCGTTTGTGCCGACCGCGAGCGGCAGCGGGCCGCCGTTGTTGTCCCGCAGTCGCAGCTTTCGCAGTGTGTGAAGGGCGTCTTCACGGCGCTGCCCGTGGGCACGGTCCATTGCCAGGTCGTGCACGGCGCGCAGGTAGTCACCCAACCCGGGGAAGGCGAGCTTGTTGTACATCGCGCCGGCGATCTGCAAGTCGAAGTCGTTCGGACCGATGTTCCTACCGTCCAGCCGGACCGGCTTGTCCTCAAGCGCGTTACGCACCTTCTCGTAACGTATGCGGGCGCTCTGGCTGGTGCGGCCGTAGCCGTAGACGTCGTTGTGCCGCGCCAGCCACGGCAGGAAGTCGGCGCGCCAGCGGCGCTCGAAACCGAGCGGCTGCCAGTCGAAGGCGTCCTGCCAGTTGGTGGTGAACTCGATGTTGGAGTCGAGCACCATCTTGTCCACCCTGTTGGGGAACGCCGTCGCGTAGTGCGCGCCGAGCCAAGTACCCGCCGAGTAGCCGATCCAGCTGATCTTCTTCCGGTTGAGCAGCCCGCGCAGCACGTCGATGTCGCGCACGGTCTGGTACGTGTTGATGAAACGCCCGAGCGCGCCGGACTTCTGCTGGCAGGCGTCGGCCGCGGCCTCGGTGGTGTCCAGGATCAGGTCGAGGTTATTCGCGCTGCGGTCCCTCGGGTCGAGCGGATCGACGTCGCTCGTCGCGCCGCCGCAGGTGATGTTGCTGCTCTCGCCGGTACCGCGCGGATCGAAGCCGATGATGTCGTAGTTCGCCCGCACCCGCTGCTGCGTGCGGAACCGCACCGGGAACAGCCTGCCCGGCGCCCCGGGACCACCCGGATTGGTGACGATCGAGCCGCGCGCGGTGCCCTTGGCGGGGAGCTTGCTCACCGCGATCGTGACATCCCTACCGTCGGTGGGGTTGTCCCAGTCCATCGGCACGGTGAACTCACCGCAGCGCAGTTTCTTCGCGACGTCCGGGTAAGACTCGGGGACCCTCTCGCACGGACCCCAGTCGACGCGCTGCTCGGTGTAGGTGGCGAGCCGGTCGGCCGGTGCTTCCTGGACGGATAGCGCGGGAACGGCGCCCCCGATCAATCCCACTACGGCCGCGGGAATCACCACGGCGTGCCTCAGTCGTGTCATGGGAGTCCTGGATTCGTCGAAGGGGCGCGGGCGGTGACTCTCGGTACCGAATTGTGTACCGCGCGCCAAGATCGCGAACCCTCGGGGTACGCATGAATCCCAGGCGGTAAGACATTGGAAAACCCCGTGATGCTGCCAGGTCGGGGGTCCGCCAGCACCACGGGGTCATCTGGAGTATCGACAGCCTTCCTGTCAGCGTTACACCTTCACCCAATTGTGTCCTGGCTCACTACTTCGCACTGGTATCATGGCCCGCTTTCAGATGTATGTCCAGATTTAGTCTTCCCGCTTGCCCAACAGGTAGTGGCCGAAGTGCGGCACGGTGAACGCGATCTGACCCCGTTCGGCTGAATACACAAGGCCTTTCTTCATCAGACTGTCACGCGCTGGCGAGAGCGAGGACGGTTTGCGCCCGAGGTACACGGCGACGTCGGAACTGCCTGCCGGTTCGTCGCGGCCGTGGGTCAGCTCGGCCATCGCGACGAGGTACTCGCGCTCGGCGGGCGTCGCGCGCTCGTAGCGGGAGCCGAAGAAGCCGACCGCCAGCTCCGCCTCCGCCTCTGGCGCGGCGACCTTGACGTCCTCGTGCGTGATCGGATCGGCGGGCGCGGCGTCCCACGCAGCTTTGCCGTACGCCTGAATGAAGTACGGGTAGCCACCCGAAACGTCGAACAACGCGTCCAGTGCTTCCGGCTCGATGCCGGTGTCCTCCCGCTCGATCGGCGCGAGGACAGCGACGTCGGCGTGCTCGCGGTCCAGTCGGTCGATGCGCGCGTAGCGGAACAGCCGCTCCGAGTACGACTTCGACGCCGACAGCACCGCAGGCACGTGCGGCAGTCCGGCGCCAACCACGACAAGCGGCGCACCGGACTGCGACAGCTCGTGGCAGGCCGCGCACAGCGCGGAGACGTCGTCCGGGCGGATGTCCTGCATCTCGTCGATCAGCAGCGCGACGCCGGTGCCGACGTCGGCGGCCAGCTCCGCGACGTCGGTGAACAGCTCCACGAGGTCGATCTCGATGTCGCCGGAGTCAGCGCGGCCCTGCGCGGCTGGCACGTCGATGCCCGGCTGCCAGCGGTCGCGCAGCTTGGCGTCCGATCGGTTGGCGCGCAGCGCGAACGCCTTGAGCACGCCGAGGACCTCCTCGACGCGGTCCGGCGCGCGGTGCCGCACGGCGAGGTCGCGGATCGCCCGATGGAGCGCGGCGGACAGCGGTTTGCGCAGTTCGGCGTCCGGACGCGCCTCGATCTTGCCCGTACCCCAGCGGCGGCGCATCGCCATCGACCGGAGTTCGCCGAGCAGCACCGTCTTGCCGACGCCGCGTAGTCCGGTGAGGACAAGGCTGCGCTCCGGTCTGCCGCGCGCGACCCGTTCCAGCACGACGTCGAAGGCTTTCAGCTCCTTCTCCCTGCCAGCCAGCTCCGGCGGGCGCTGGCCAGCACCTGGCGCGAACGGGTTCCGTACCGGATCCATGCCTAGCACGGTATCGACGTTTCTAGCACCAGCCCGATATTCCGGCATATTCCGCTACGCGCGTGTCGCGGGCACCGTTGCGTCGTGTCCCCCGCTCCGTGCGCCGTGTTCGTCGCTCCGTGCGCCGTGTCCCCCGTTCCCGACGCCGTGTTCGCCGCTCCGTGCACCGTGTCCCCCGCTCCCGACGTCGTGTTCGTCGTTCGGCGCGGTCCGGCCGGATCCGCGGCTCCGGCCGGTGTGGCTGACGACAGGCGCACGCCTGGCGAGCTAGCGCAGGGTGCGCTCGGCATAAGCGGCCATGGCGTCTCGGATGAACGCAGCCGTGCCCTCGCCGTGGCGGTCGTATTTCGCCGTGAATCTCGGGTCATCGACGTACATCTGACCGAGTCCGGCGAACTCGTCCGCCGTCGGACGCTTGCTTTGCCAGGCGACCGTGACCCAGTCGTACTGACGCTGGACGATCGCCTGAACGTCGTCGCTGTCGGCGGGCTTGCCTTGCTTACGCGCCTCAGCGAAGTCGGCGGCGATGTCGTGCTGCCGCCGCTGGAACTCGCGTTTGTCCTCATCGGACAGCGAGCGCCACCAGTTGTCGCCGCGCTCCCAGGCTCCCTTGCCCCAGCGCTCGATCACCTCGTCCTTGTACTGGGTGTGATCGAAGCCGTCGAATGCTTCAGTTGCCATGATCTGTTCACCTCCTTCCAACTTGCGCAGGGTCGTGGTCACCGACGCGATCTGCCGCTCGATGCGGTCGCGCTCCTGGCGCAGCCACTCCAGGTGCACGCCCAGCGCGGCGGCGCTGTCGCGCTCGCCGTCGAGGACATCCGCGATGACGGGCAGGCAGAGGCCTAGCTCCCGCAACAGCAGGATGCGCTGTAGCCGTACGAGGCATTGTTGGTCGTAGTAGCGGTACCCGTTGTTACCGACCCGGCTGGGCGCGAGCAGCCCCACGTCGTCGTAGTGCCGCAACGTGCGACTGGTCGTGCCCGCCACGCGCGCGATTTCCTGGATCGACCACTCCTGGGTAGCCCCAACGTCCTCCTTCCCCTGTGGCGTCGGTGACAATCACGGTAGAAGTTGACGTTACGCCAAGGTCAAGCGCGGATTCTCGGCCTCGCTAGGGCTTTCTGGCGACGTCTACAGCTTTCTAGCTCAAGAACAAGAAAATGGAATACCGCGCTACGAACACACGGCCCCAGATCTCAGAACTCACCGAACAGGAACGCGGGACTCGCGGCACCGCAACGGAGGACTCGCGTCCGCGGAGGTGGAACTTGCGCCGACAAAGGTGCGACTCGCGCCCGACGAAGGTGCGACTCGCGGAGGGCACGGGCGATCGTCTTCTAGCGTGGTCTACGCGCAGCGCTAGACGACGGCAGACAAACGAAGAGCGGGGTGCGGCCATACGACCACACCCCGCTGCGACACCCCGTTTCGTCCTACTTACTCGCGACCTTGCGGTACTTCGCAACGGCGAGTGGCGCGAAGATCACGAAGATCGCGATGCAGCACAGGATCGCGTACAGCGTCGCGTTGTCGGTGGGCCAGCCGTCTGGGCGCTCGAAGCCGGGCAATGGCGGGTTGCCGAACAGGCTGCGGGCCGAGTCGGCCACCGCCGTCACCGGATTCCACTCGGCGAACGTCCGAAGTGGACCTGGAAGCGTCGTCTGCACCACGAACGCGGACGAGATGAACGTGACAGGGAACATCCAGATGAACCCCGCGCTCTGCGCCACCTCGACCTTGCCTGCCAGCATCCCCACCAGCGCGCCGATCCACGACATCACGAACCCGAACAGCAGCAGCACCGCGAAGCCGAGCACCGCGTCACCGAAGCTGCCGCGAATCCGCCAGCCGACGATCAGCCCGCACAGCGACATCACGACGAGTCCGAGCGCATTGACGGCCATGTCCGCCGTGGTGCGGCCGAGCAGCACCGCCATTCGCGACATCGGCAGCGACCGGAACCGGTCGATGACGCCCTTCTGCAGGTCGTTGGCCATCCCGATGGTGGTGAACGCCGAGTTGAACGCCACCGTCTGCGCGAAGATGCCGCCCATCAGGAACTCCCGGTACGGCGCGCCACCGAAGCTGCCGCCGAAGACGTACGCGAACAGCAGCACGAACATGATCGGCTGGATCGTCGCGCCGAGCAGCAGCTCAGGGTTGCGCCGGACGTTCATCAGATTGCGCCAGGTGACGACGCCGCCGTCGCGGAAGTTGCGCGCGATGGCGCCGCCGAATCCGCCCTGCGGTGGCGCGAGTGTGATCGCCGTCATGCCGCTCCCTTCTGCTCGACCGGCTCCTCGGCGGCGTGTCCGGTGAGCGCGAGGAAGACGTCGTCCAGCGTCGGCCGGTGCAGTGCGACGTCGGAGACGAGGATGCTCTCCGCGTCCAGCCTGCGCAGCGCCTCGATCAGCGCCTTCGGCCCGGCGTCCACGAAGACGTCGGCCTTGCGGGTGTGCTCGTCCGTTGACGGGTGGCCCGATCCGACCTCGGCTAGCACCCGCGCGGTGGCTGGCAAGTCGGTCGGGTCTGCGACGATGAGCTCCAGCCGCTCGCCGCCGACCTGGTTCTTCAGCTCGTCCGCTGAGCCGCGCGCGATGACTTTGCCCTTGTCGATGACGACGATGGAGTCGGCGAGCTGGTCGGCCTCCTCCAGGTATTGTGTGGTGAGCAGAACGGTGGTGCCGTCGTCGACCAGCTCCGAGATGATCTCCCAGGTGTCCATCCTGCCGCGCGGGTCAAGGCCGGTGGTCGGCTCGTCCAGCACCACGACGATCGGCCGCGCAACAAGCGCGCCCGCGAGGTCGAGCCGACGTCGCATTCCGCCCGAGTACTCCTTCGACGGCCGGTCGCCGTCCTCGGTCAGCCGGAACCGTTCCAGCAGATCACGGGCACGGGCGCGGGACTGCGAGCGACTCATGCCGTACAGCCGCGCGACCATGTAGAGGTTCTCGAACCCGGTGAGGTTCTCGTCCACCGCCGCGTACTGCCCGGACAGCCCGATCGAGCGGCGCACCGCCTCCGGGTCGGCCAGCGCGTCATGCCCAGCGACCATGGCGCTGCCGGAGTCCGGCTTGAGCAACGTCGTCAGGATGCGCACCGTCGTCGTCTTGCCAGCGCCGTTCGGGCCGAGCAGCCCCAGCACCTGACCGGTCGGTATTTCCAGGTCGACGCCGTTGAGCGCGCGAGTCGAGCCGAACGACTTGACTAACCCCTCTGCGCGCACGGCGACACCATTGAAGCCAGATCCCATGTTTCCCTCCGAAACGAGCGCGAATCCGCGCTCATGGCAGCCGTTCGCCGGGCGACATACAGCAGGGCGCCGAACGACCAGTGTCGAAATACGGCGTCACTCCCACTGACGCCTAAGCCATGCTAAGGACAACCACCGACAAAAGCGTCAGGGTTTTTCCCTGAGCTGAAACTCCTTCGGGGAATGAGACCGGCGCGGCTCAGTTGGCTGACACGGAGGGCCGAAAGCGCAACACGACGTCCGGAACGGCGAACACGACGTCCGGAACGGCGAACACGACGTCCGGAGCGGGGGACACGACGCTATTGGTTCGGGTAGAAACCGGGCGGCGGCGTCTGCGGCGGGGGCTGCTGGCCGCCGTACGGGGGTTGCTGCGGCTGCGGGCCGGTGTGCGGCGGCGGACCAGGCTGGCCAGGAGGCGGACCACCGTACGGGGCCTGGCCGGGCGGCGGACCGCCGAAGGGCGGCGGAGGCGGGCCACCCGCCGCGGCACCACCGCCGCCACCGCCCTGGATGCGCAGCAGTTCGGTGGTGTTCTCCGCCGTGCGGACCACCGCGAGCATGCCTTCGAGGAGGACCCGGATCAGCAGCAGGTACAGGAAACCGACGATCGGGCCGATCACCAGCACGAGTATCCCGGCGATGGCCTCCTCGGAGAACGCGCTGATGACCGCGATGACGTACGCCAGTCCCAGCGCCACCATGAGGAGGATGTAGACGACTTTGATCACGGCAGGCGTTATGAACTTGCTGAACGAGATGTCGAAGATCCCCATGGCTTCTCCTCCCAGCGCGCCAGCGCGGATGACGCGGCCTGCCGTTGGCTTCGGACCGCCGCGACCATAACCCGCACCTGGCCGGGGCGCGCGATGAACCCCTGGAGAGCGCAACGGCCATCACCCCAACGGCGTACGTCGAGGTGATGGCCGAGTGCCGGCTACTTCTCCAGGATCGCGGTGATGCCCTGGCCGCCAGCGGCGCAGATGGAGATCAGGCCCTTGCCGGAGCCCTTCTCGTTCAGCAGCTTCGCAAGCGTGGCCACGATCCGGCCGCCGGTTGCGGCGAACGGGTGACCAGCGGCCAGCGACGAGCCGTTGACGTTGAGCTTCGAGCGGTCGATCGAGCCGAGCGGCGCGTCGAGGCCCAGCTTCTCCTTGGCGAACGCCGGGTCCTCCCACGCCTTCAACGTCGAGAGCACCTGCGATGCGAACGCCTCGTGGATCTCGTAGTAGTCGAAGTCGCCGAGGCCGAGACTGGCCTGGTCCAGCATCCTCGGCACCGCGTAGGTCGGCGCCATCAGCAGGCCCTCGTCGCCGTGCACGTAGTCGACGGCTGCGGTCTGGCTGTACGTCAGGTACGCGAGCACCGGCAGCTTGTGCTGCCGCGCCCACTCCGCCGTGCCGAGCAGCACCACCGACGCGCCGTCGGACAGCGGCGTCGAGTTGGCCGCCGTCATGGTGCCCTCCGGTCCACCGAAGACCGGCTTGAGCTTCGCCAGCTTCTCCACAGTCGAGTCGCCACGCAGGTTCTGGTCGCGGGTGAGCTTCAGGTACGGCGTCATCAGATCGTCGAAGAACCCCCGCTCGTAGGCGGCGGCGAGATTCCGATGGCTGGCGACGGCCAGTTCGTCCTGCGCCTCGCGGGTGATGTCCCACGCCTTCGCGGTCAACGCCGCGTGGTCGCCCATCGACAGCCCGGTGCGCGGCTCGGCGTTCTGGGGAATCTCCGGCACGATGTGGCCCGGCCGGACCTTGCCAAGCAGCTTGATCCGCTTACCGGGGGTCTTGGCCGCGTTGAGCTGAACGAGGATCTTGCGCAGGTCGTCGTTGACGGCGAGCGGCGCGTCGCTTGTGGTGTCGACGCCACCCGCGATGGCGGAGTCGATCTGGCCGAGCGCGATCTTGTTCGCGACGTTGACGATCGCCTGCAGCCCGGTGCCACAAGCCATCTGGACGTCTGATGCGGGCGTCTCGGCCGCGAGCTGGCTACCGAGCACGGTCTCGCGCGCGAGGTTGAAGTCCCGCGAGTGCTTGAGCACGGCGCCTGCGGCGAGCTCGCCGATGCGCTCGCCTTGCAGGCCGAACCGGCTGACGAGGCCGTCGAGCGCAGCGGAGAGCATGTCCTGGTTGGACGCCTTGGCGTACGGGCCATTCGAGCGCGCGAACGGGATGCGGTTGGCGCCGATGATCGCCACCTTGCGGACCGACTTGCGGCCGCCCGCGCTTCCGGCTGCCTTCTTCGATGTGGCCATGTGAATCCTCCTGCTGTCGTGCGGGGATGGAAGCTGCTACCTGTCCGCATGCGCGTGGCCAGTGTCTCGCATTACGCGACGGTCGGCATCAGCTCTTTGGTGCTCCCTGACGGCGTCCGGTCGTCGCGGCCGGCGAATGCGCCTACCGTGACGAACGACCCAGTATCTGCACGTGTCTGGCTCTGTCGTCACTGGAGAGTTTAACCTACTCGCAAGTAGGTTAGGCTGTGCGCTGACACACGTCCACACGTGGGATGTGGGTCCTCGCGGGGTAGCCCACCACGGAACACGGCTTGGCACACCACCAAGGAGGCAGGTATGGCCGACAGGTACACACAGTTCACCAATTCATCCGTAGGCAAGTTCCTCGCGCCCAAGCTCGGTCTGCCGATGCCGACCCCGCTGCGCCGCCACGAGCCGGGCCAGGCACCGCTTGACGGCCCCGCCCTGCTCGGCGCCGCCAAGAGTGGACGGCTGGAGAAGACCGTCGCCGAGCAGCTCAATAGCGCAGGTATCGAGGTCCGCACCGAGGCGTCAGACGGCGGCACGTACGGCGCGCTCGTCTTCGACGCCACCGGCATCACCGACCCCGCGCAACTGCGCGAGGCGTACGACTTCTTCCACCCCGTGATGCGCCAGGTCGGTTACTGCGGCCGTGTGGTCGTGCTCGGCACCCCGCCGGAGCTGACCAGCGGCAAGGAGCAGGTCGCGCAGCGCGCACTGGAGGGATTCACCCGTTCGGTCGGCAAGGAGCTGACCAAGGGGGCGACGTCGCAGCTCGTCTACGTCGCGCCGGGTAGCGAGAGTGCGACCGAGTCCACGCTGCGGTTCCTGCTCTCGGCGAAGTCGGCGTTCGTCGACGGCCAAGTCATCCGAGTCGGCACCGCAGGCGCTGGCGGCGCGACGATCACCGCGCCGAACAACTGGGAGAAGCCGCTGGACGGCAAGGTCGCCCTTGTCACCGGCGCGTCGCGGGGCATCGGCGCTGCCATCGCGGACGTGCTCGCGCGCGACGGCGCACACGTCGTCGTGCTCGACATCCCCGCCCAGGGCGCCGACCTCTCCCATGTCGCGAACAAGGTCGGCGGCTCGGCGCTGCAGCTCGACATCACAGCAGCCGACGCCGGCACCAAGCTGGTCGACTACTTCACCGAGCGGCACGGCAAGCTCGACATCGTCGTGCACAATGCTGGCATCACCCGCGACAAGAAGCTGGCCAACATGGACGAGGGCCGCTGGGACTCCGTGCTGTCGGTGAACCTGCTGTCGCAGCTCGCCGTCAACGCCACGCTGCTTGCGTCGTCAGTGCTCGGCGAGAACGCACGGTTCATCGGGGTGTCCTCGGTGGCAGGCATCGCGGGCAACCTCGGCCAGACCAACTACGGCACCAGCAAGGCAGGCGTCATCGGCATGGTCGACAGCACCGCGCCCGCCGTCGCGGAGAAGGGGCACACCTTCAACGCAGTCGCGCCCGGCTTCATCGAGACGCGGATGACGGCGAAGATCCCCGCCACCATCCGCGAGCCTGCGCGGCGACTTTCCAGCCTCGCACAGGGCGGGCTTCCGGTGGACGTCGCGGAGACCATCGCCTGGTACGCCAACCCGGCGTCGGCAGGGGTCAACGGCAACATCGTCCGCGTCTGCGGCCAGGCACTGATCGGGGCGTGAAGCCATGAGCGTCGTAGAACTCGACTCGCCGCCGAAGCTCGGGCCGCTGTTCGGCAGGGCAGTCATGGGCATGCTGCCCGGCGTCGCGTCGCGGCGGAAGGACCTGCCGGACACCGTGCTGGTGCGGAAGGACGTCGTCGTGGACCCGGATCACCTCGCGAAGTACAACGAGGTGTGCGGGTTCCGGCTGACCGACGCGCTTCCCGCGACGTACCCGCACATCCTGGCGTTTCCGTTGCAGGTCAAGCTGATGTCGGACCCGTCGTTCCCGTTCCCGCTGATGGGTCTCGTGCACCTGTCGAACAAGATCACCCAACGTCTGCCGATCACGCTGGCGGACACGTTCACGCTGCGGGTGCACGTGGAGAACCTGCGCGACCACGAGAAAGGCACGCAGTTCGACGTCATCAGCGAGGTAATCCCCGCTGGCGAGGACGAGCCCGCGTGGGTCGACGTGTCGACATATCTGAAGCGCGGCGGCGGCTCAGGTGGCGGAAAGTCCAAAAAGGAGCAATTGGCCCAGCCGACGGCGCGGGCGATCTGGCGGGTTCCCGCTGACATCGGCAGGCGCTACGCCGAGGTGTCCGGCGACCACAACCCGATCCACCTCTACAACGCCACCGCGAAGCTGCTCGGCTTCCCGCGCGCCATCGCGCACGGCATGTGGACCAAGGCGCACAGCCTCGCGGCGTTCGAGGGCAAGCTGCCGGACGCCTACGAGATCGACGTGACGTTCAAGCTGCCGGTGTTGCTGCCAGCGAAGGCAGGGTTCACCAGCTGGACGACGGCGGAGGGGTACGCCTTCGAGCTGTGGGACTCCCGCAAGCCGAAGCCGTACCTGGAAGGCAGCATCCGCAGGCTCTAGGTGGCCGCGGGGAGGTTCGGCGTCCAGACCTCGCCCTTGACCAGGTCACCGAAGCCGAGCCAGACCAGGTTCATCAGCCACGAGGCGAGCAGGCCGTCGCTGACGTCGGGGTGGTCCAGCCACCACACCGCGAGGGACTCCGCCGCGCCGACCAGCGCGGCGGCCAGCCCCTCGGCCGACTTCTCGGCCTGCTCGCCGATGCCCTGCCTGGTGCCCGTCGCGACGACGACGGCCGCGACCAGCTCGATCGAGCGCGCCCGCATCTGCGAGATCTCCTCGGCGAACGAGCCGCCGACCGACAGCGCCTGCCGGTGCAGCACCAGCCACGAGCTGCGGTTGTCGCCCACGAACGAGAAGAACGACCGCAGTCCGCTCCACAGCTGCATGTCCGGCGACATGTCGGTGTCGACACCCTCGGCGACGGCGTCGAGCAGCCGCTTCGCCTCCCGCCGGATGCACTTGGCGAACAGGTCCTCCTTGGAGCCGAGGTAGGTGTAGACCATCGGCTTCGACACCCCGGCGACCTCTGCGACCTCGTCCATCGACGCGGCGTGGTAGCCGTTGGCGGAGAACACCTCGACCGCGGCGTCGAGGATCTGGCGCTCCCGCACCTCACGGGGCAGCCGTCGTGCCCGCTTCGTCTTCTCCTGCACTCCCGCACCTCCCTGTCGCCGCGTGAGGGTACTGAGCCGACCCGTACCGACATCAACCGCCAACATTAGATCGTTCACATCGAGTTGTCTCGTAATCTACTCGTCGGTAGGTTTACTACCCAGTAGGTTCATCGCAGCAGGCCAGTGACTGACAGGAGGGGCGATGCCGGACAACGCGAGCATCGACGCGCTCCCGTCGTTACGTGGCCACCGCCTCATCGAGACACTGGAGGCCATCGAGCCGACCGGGTTCAAGCGCGCCGAACTCGACACGGACGCCATCGTCCGCGCCGCCGATCCCGCCCAACTGGACAAGTCCGGCGTACGCAGGCTACTCGACGCGCTCCACAGGATCAGCGCTGCGGTCCCCTCCTTCGGCCTCGGTGACGTCGAGTCCACTACCTTCGCGACGCTGATCGCGGCCTCCTCTCGCGCACAGTTGGACGCCGTGTTCGCCGCGCCCGAGCTGCGCACGGCTCTGCTGGCCGAGACCTTCCGGAGGATGGAGCGCCATGTGCGGGCCGACCGGGTGGGGCAGTTGCGGGCGGTCGTCCGGTGGCGGCTCACCGGCGGCACCGACAATGGCAGCAATGGCGGTTACGACCGGTACGAGTGCCACTTCGCCGATGGCGGCTGCACCGTACGCACTGGCGCCACGGGTGGGACGCCACGCACGACCATCACCGTGTCGCCGATTGATTTTCTCCGCCTCACCACACGGCAGACCTCTCCTGCTGTGTTATTCGTCACCGGAAAATTGACCGTGAAAGGTGATCTCGGATTCGCCGCCGGTTTGATCAGGTATTTCGATCTTCCTTCGCCGAAGGCGTGACGTACTATCGCTGACGTGCCCAAGAAACGGACGCCGAAGGCGTGGTTCCAACGCATGCGCCAGCGCTACCTCGCGCAGCGGTTGGCTGGCGACGCGACGTCGACCGGCGACGAACTCGACACGCTCGCCCAGGCGCTCGACCTCAGCAAGCTGACCCCGGAGCAGTTCACGCAACTGCTGAAAACCCTGCACATGCTTGGCGAAGCGGGCGCGGGTGTCCACCTGAACACACTCAGCACCGACTCGCTCGTCCGGCTGGTGTCGCGGGCGAGCAAGGAACAGCTCAGGGCGCTCACCGATGACGAGATCCTGCGGCCGTTCTTTCTGGACGAAATATTTCGCCGGATGTCACATCAGCTCATTCGCGAAAAGGTACGTGATTTGAGCATCGTCGTTTCGTGGCGATTCACGAATGGCGACGGCGAGGACGGTTACGACCGTTATCAGACGGTCATCGAGGACGGCGATTTCGCGGCGGCGAAAGACCTCGACAGAATTCCCGACACCACGGTGACCGTGTCGGTGTACGACTTCATTCTGATGGCGACGGGCAATGCCGCGTTCGCGTCGATGTTCGTCACCGGCAAGGTCAAGATCAAGGGCGACTACTCCGTCGCGGCGATGCTGACGAGCTACTTCGACATCCCGAAGCCGGTGGCCTGACTCATCCCTCGATGATGCGCGGCGGGCCGTCGTCGCGGTCGTCCCGGTCGTGGGTGTCGCGGTGGGTGTCGGCGTAAGAGTCGTTGACGACCTGGCCGTCGACGACCACCCTGCTGCCGTACCGCATCCTGCCTGCGGTGCGCTCCAGCCGTCGCAACCAGGCACGACGCAGCGCGGTGCGGGTTGGCGGCACCATGGCGAGCACGCCGAGCACGTCGGTGACGAAGCCGGGCAGGAAGATCAGCACGCCGCCCAGCGCGACCAACATCCCGTCGGTGATCTCCTGATGGCCGGACCGCCCGGCCTGTGCAGCGGCGATGACCGCACGCATCGCCTTGCCGCCCTCGCGGCGAGCCAGCCACGAGCCCACGATCGCGCCGGCGAGCAACAGCAGGATCGTCCACAGCGCGCCGACGGCGGAGGCCACCGCCCACACGGCGACGACCTCGGTGATCAGGTAGAGCAGCAGTACTACGCCCATATCCCCTTCAACGTACGTGCGGGGAGGTTTCGTTCCCACCCGTCGACCGGCGTCCTCCCCGGCGCGGTGAATGACGCCTTCAGTGCATCGAACGCAGCGAAAGCGTCATTCACCGCAAAGCCACTGATCAGTACGTGATGGCCATGGCCGGGTTGGCAAGCAGCGCACCGACGTCGGCGAGGTACTGCGAACCCTGCTGGCCGTCGACCAGCCGGTGGTCGAAGCTCAGCGAGAGCTGGCACACCTTGCGCGGCACGATTTCGCCGTTCACGACCCACGGCATGTTCTTGATCGCGCCGAACGCGAGGATCGCGGCCTCACCAGGGTTGATGATCGGCGTGCCGGTGTCGGCGCCGAAGACACCCACATTGGTGATGGTGATCGTGCCGTTGAGCATGTCCTCCGGCGGCGTCTTGCCGTCCCGCGCGGTCGTCGTCAGCTGCTCGAGCGCCTTGGCAAGCTCGACGAGCGACAGCTCATCGGCGTCGCGGACCTTCGGCACGACCAGCCCGCGCGGCGTCGCGGCGGCGACACCCAGGTGGACGTAGTCGTGGTAGACGATCTCGCCGGCGTCGCCGTCCCAGCGCGCGTTGACCTCGGGCGTGCGCTTGGCGGCCATGCACATCGCCTTGGCGGCGAAGGCAAGCGGCGTCAGCTTCACGCCAGCGAGGTCCGGGTGCTTCTTCAGCTCCTCCCGCAGCTCCATCATCGGCGTGACGTCGATGGTGAGGAACTCCGTGACGTGCGGCGCGGTGAACGCCGACTTGACCATCGCCTCCGCGGTCATCCGCCGGACGCCCTTGATCGGCACCCTGCGTTCGCCGCGATCCCTCGCCGCAGCGGGCTCGACGGCAGGCGCCGTGACGGCGGAGCCGTTGGCGACACGCTCGACGTCGTCCCTGGTGATGACGCCGCCGCTGCCGTGGCCGATGACCGTGCGCAGGTCGATGCCGAGGTCCTTGGCGAGCTTGCGCACCGGCGGCTTGGCCAGCGGGACGTAGTCCGAAGAAACCGGGGCAGCCGGGGCGGGAGTAGACGCCGACGCGGCAGGAGCGGGGGCGGCAGGAGCCGACGGGGCCGGTGCGGCGGGGGCCGGTTCCTCGGCGGGCGCCGGTGTGTCCTTGCGCGGCCGCCGCTTGGTGACCGTCGGCTTGGAGCCGTAGCCGACAAGCGGCTTCATCTCCTCTTCAGCGGCCTCCGCCGCGGCCTCCGCAGGCGCGGCGGCAGGGGCAGGGGCGGCCACCCCGTTCAACTCGGCCGTGCCCTGCTGCGGCACCTCGGCGCCGTTCGGGTCGACGTCCATGGTGAGGATCGGCGTGCCGACCTCGACCACCTGCCCCGGTTCCACGTGCAGCTCGGTGACCACACCCGCCCACGGGATCGGCAGCTCGACGGCGGCCTTCGCGGTCTCGACCTCAACGACGATCTGGTTCACCGTGACCTCGTCGCCCGGCTTGACCAGCCAGTTCAGGATCTCGGCTTCGGTGAGGCCTTCCGCCGTGTCGGCAAGAGGAAACTGCTTGTACTCAGGCATCAGTCCCCCTCACCAGTTCATCGCGCGGTCGACAGCGTGGAGCACCCGGTCAAGGTCCGGCAGATAGTGCTCCTCCAGCTTGGCGGGCGGGTACGGCGTGTCGAACCCGGTCACCCGCATCGCTGGCGCCTCGAGCGAGTAGAAGCACTCCTGCTGCACCCGCGCGACGATCTCCGATGTCAGCGAGGACTCCGAAGGGGCCTCGTTGACCGCGATGAGACGTCCGGTGCGACGCACCGAATCGAACACCGGCGCGAGGTCGAGCGGCGAGAGCGAGCGGAGGTCGATGACCTCGAGCTCGGTGCCCTCGCTTGACGCCGCGGTCGCCGCGTCGAGGCACACCTGCACCGACGGGCCGTAGCCGACGAGCGTTGCCGCAGTGCCCTGCCGGATGACCCGCGACTTATGCAGCGGTTCCGGCGTCGCGGCCGTGTCGACCGGGGCCTTGAGCGCGCCGGAATGGTAGAGCCGCTTCGGCTCGAAGAACAGGATCGGGTCGTCGGACGTGATGGCCTGCTGGATCATCCAGTAGGCGTCGACCGGGTTCGCGCATGACACGACCTTGAGGCCAGCGAGGTGCGCGAACAGTGACTCCGGCGACTCCGAGTGGTGCTCGACCGCGCCGATGCCGCCGCCATAGGGCACCCGGATGACGACCGGCATCTTGATCTTGCCCTGGGTGCGGTAGTGCAGCTTGGCGAGCTGGCTGTTGATCTGGTCGAAGCCGGGGAAGATGAAGCCCTCGAACTGGATCTCACACACCGGCCGGAACCCGCGTACCGCGAGGCCGACCGCGGTGCCGATGATGCCGGACTCCGCCAGCGGGGTGTCCAGCACGCGCTGCTCCCCGAAGTCCTTCTGCAGGCCGTCCGTGATGCGGAAGACGCCGCCGAGCTTGCCGACGTCCTCGCCGAGGATGAGGACCTTGTCGTTGTCCTCCATGGCCTTGCGCAGGCCGAGGTTGAGCGCCTTGCCGATGGTCAGGTTCTGTACTGACGACGGCGCTTCCGGGTGGTTGACCGTTGCCGAGTTGGCCGACTTCGCTGGTGCCGCCATCACCGCTCACCTCCCGCGGTGGCAAAACCGTCCAGGTAGGACAGGAACTCGTCCCGCTCTGCGTCGAGCACGGGGGACGGCTCTGCGTAGACGTTGCTGAATATCCGTTCCGGTGGCGGGTCGGGCATGGTGAAGCAGAACTCGCGCAGCTCGGCGGCGAAGTCGTCGGCAGCCTTGTCGACCTCGGCGAAGAAGTCGGCGTCCGCGCCGCCGTTGCGGGTCAAGTGCACCCGCACCCGCTCGATCGGGTCCTTGAGCTTCCACGCCTCAAGCTCGTCCGAGAGCCGGTAGCGCGTCGGGTCGTCCGTTGTGGTGTGGGCGTCCATCCGGTAGGTGAACGCCTCGATCAGCACGGGGCCGTTGCCGTTGCGGCAGGCGTCGAGCGCCCACCTGGTGACGGCGAGGCAGCCGAGGACGTCGTTGCCGTCGACGCGCATGCCGGGGAAGCCGTAGCCGCGCGCCCGCTGGTACAGCGGCAGCCGGGACTGCCGCTCGGTCGGCTCCGAGATCGCCCACTGGTTGTTCTGGCAGAAGAACACCAGCGGCGCGTCGTAGACGGCAGCCCAGACAAAGCCCTCGTGGACGTCGCCCTGGCTGGTGGCGCCGTCGCCGAAGTAGCAGATGGTGGCCTCGTTCTCGCCACCGCTCGACTCAGGATTGCCGACCTTGCCCTCGAACTTCTGGCCCATCGCGTAGCCACATGCGTTGAGCACCTGGTTGCCGATGACGATGGTGTACGGGTGGAAGCCGTGCCTGGCGAAGTCCCATTGGCCCTGGTCGGAGCACCGGAAGATGCCGAGCAGTTCTTTGAAGTCGACCCCGCGCGCGTAGCCGACGCCGTGCTCGCGGTAGCTGGGGAACGCCATGTCGTTCGACAGCAGCGCCCTGCCTGACCCGATCTGCGCGGCTTCCTGGCCGAGCAACGGCACCCAGATGCCGAGCTGCCCCTGCCGCTGCATCGCGTTGGCTTCCCTGTCCGCCCTGCGCACGATAACCATGTCGCGATAAAGCTCGCGCAAGGACTCAATGTCGACGTCGGCGACGTAGGGATCGAAGATCGGGGAGGGTACTCGCTCACCTTCTGGGGTAAGCAGCTGAATCAGGTCAGCTCCGCCTTCTGTTGTCGCGCGCAAACCCGCGATCACCTGCTCCGGAGTTGGTTGGACCGTCGTCGCGGCCGACTCCGCTCCTTGATCCGGGTGCGCCCACTGTTCTGGGGACGACATGGTGCTGTCTCCTCGGTCTCTCGCCTCGCGCCCGCTTGTGGCGAGCACGATGACTCTGCCGACGACGCAGGGGCTTCCGGTGAGGAAGGATCCGGCAGCCGTCGGCCTTGACGGTGTTCTGTCTCATATCCTGGCATGACCACCGCGCAAGATGTCAGCCCCAGATTCCGATTCGTTGTGTCAATATGACTGCTGAGCTGGGGAAACTGCTTGGTCTTCCGAACATGGGGCCGCCGAGAGTCGGTGTTGCGAACGACTACTGTCCGAGCGGTCGCTCGGGGTGAGTAGTCGCTGTTCAGACCGCGCTCGCCGAGTGGTGTTGTCGCCACCCTGGCGTGCGTCGTGCCCGCCGCGCGCGAGACCCGTTCCGCCGACGCGGCTCACAAATCCCGATTGAGTGTGATCTCAGACACACTCATGGACGGACGTCGGCCACCCGGACGAGCGGTGGCATCATCTGCGCCGTGGACGCAGCGGCAGTGACATCGACGGTGAACCAGACCTGGCGGGACGACGTCCTGCCGAGCCTCAGCGGGCTGATCGAAATCCCAGCGCTGTCACCGGGTTTCGACCCGGACTGGGAGCAGACCGGCGCCCTGGCAAGAGCCATCGAGCACGTCAAGTCCTGGCTCAGCGCGCGGAAGATCGACGGCGCCGAGATCGACGTCGTCCAGTTGCCTTGCCGTTCCCCCGTGCTGCTGCTCGACGTCCCAGCGACGCCTGGCGGCGTGGACAACGGCACCGTGCTGCTCTACGGCCACCTCGACAAGCAGCCCCCACTCGGCGGCTGGTCGGACGGCCTCGGCCCGTGGCAACCGGTGCTACGCGACGACCGGCTCTACGGCAGGGGCGCCGCAGACGACGGCTACTCCGGATACGCGGCGACCGCGGCACTTGAGGCCGTGCGGGCGAACGGCGGCGAGCACGCCCGCGCGATCGTGCTGCTCGAGACCGGCGAGGAGTCCGGCAGCCCGGACCTGCCCGCCTACCTGGAGCACCTCGAACAGCGGCTCGGCGACGTCACATTCGTCGTCTGCCTCGACTCCGGCGGCAACGACTACGAGCGGCTGTGGCTGACCACCAGCCTGCGTGGGCTGGCGCAGGTGTGCGTGACGGTGACCGTGCTGGAGACCGCGCAGCACTCCGGCATGGCCAGCGGCGCGGTGCCGAGCTCGTTCCGGGTGATGCGGTCGCTGCTCGACCGCATCGAGGACAAAGGCACCGGGGAGGTCCTGCTGCCTGAGCTGTCGGTGTCGATCCCGGAGAACCGGCGGCAGGAGGCGGAGCAGACCGTGGCGTCGGCGCCGGGCTCGGTGCTGCGGAGCTTCCCGCTGGCGCCCGGCGTCCGCCCGATGTCGGACGACGAGGTGGAGCTGCTGCTGAACACCAGCTGGCGGCCGACGCTGTCGGTGATCGGCGCGGACGGCTTCCCCACCCCGGACAACGCGGGCAACGTGCTCAGGACGTCATCGACGCTTGCGCTGAGCTTCCGGCTGCCGCCGACGGCGAACGCGGCGGCGGCCGTCGCGGCGATTGAACGGGCGCTGAGCACCGACGTCCCCTACAACGCAACGGTCGAGCTCACCGACATGGAGCATGCGAACGGCTGGCACGCCCCCGACCTCGCGCCGTGGCTGGAACGCGGGCTGGACGCGGTCAGCAAGGACGTCTTCGACGCGCCGTGGCGGGGAGCGGGGCTAGGCGGGTCGATCCCGTTCATGGGCCTGCTCGGCGAGAAGTACCCTGACGCGCAGTTCCTGGTCACCGGCGCGCTCGGGCCGGACTCCAACGCGCACGTCCCCGACGAGTGGCTGCACCTGCCACACGCCCGCAGGGTGACGGCCGCCGTCGCGCACCTGCTTGACGCGCACGCCTGCGCCTAAGCGGAGCATCGCGGGTCCCAAATGAGTCACGTCGAGGTTACGAAGTTGGTCACCGTGCGCGTTTGGCCCGCCCTGGGCTTCTCGCCACGTGAGATGGGTGGCAGGATGCGATCACTCGATCGGACAGCACCCAGAGATGGAGTTACATCGTGGCACGTCGATCCAAGCTCACAAGGCTTGCCCTGCTTCCTGCGGCCGCACTAGCACTGACAGCGGCGGCGTGCGGTGGCGATGACAGCGGTGACACGGGGCAGGGCAATGGCAGCAACGTCGAAATGGTCAACGACGGCGTGCTGACCACGTGCACCAGCCTGCCGTACCCGCCGTTCCAGTCGCAGGACCAGAGCGGCAAGGTCGTCGGCTTCGACGTCGACATGATCGACGAGGTCGCCAAGGACCTCGGCGTCAAGCAGGAGATCATCGACGTCGACTTCGCGCAGATCAAGAACGGCGCCGCGCTCAACGCGCGCAAGTGCGACGTCGCCGCGGCAGGCATGACGATCACCGAGGAGCGCAAGCAGAACCTCGACTTCACCGTGCCGTACTTCGACGAGACCCTCGCCCTCGTCGTGCAGAAGGGCTCGGACGTCAAGAGCCTCGACGACGTCAAGTCGCAGAACCTCACCCTCGGCGTGCAGGCCGACACCACCAGCCTCGACTACGCCGAGTCGGAGGGCTTCTCGCCGCAGGTCTTCCGCCACGCCGGCCTGCAGGTGCAGGCGATGCAGGCCAACCAGGTCGACGTCGTGTTGCAGGACCTGCCGACGGTGCTCGACTGGCTGAAGAACAAGGAGGACATCGCGAAGGGCTGGGAGGTCGTCGACAAGATCAACACCGGCGACCAGTACGGCTACGCGGTGAAGAAGGGCAACACCGAGCTGCTCAACCAGGTCAACGAGTCGCTCAAGCAGGCGTTCAAGGACGGCACCTGGGCGAAGTCGTACGAGGAGTGGATCGGTGAGGCGCCGGAGAAGACCCCGACCGGAACCGAAAGTGGTTCCTAACGCCCGATGACCACCAATGGCACCGTCGCTGAGGCGGGACCCGCGCCGCGGGCCCGCCTCAGCCCACGTAAGCGCAAGAAAATCAGCCTGGCGATCCAGTACGCGGTGTTCGCCGTCGTCATCGCGGTGGTCGTGCTCATCGCGGACTGGAAGTCCATCCAGCACGTCTTCCTCAACGTCGACGAGGCGAAGAAGGCGTTTCCCGGCATCATCACCGTCGGGCTGAAGAACACGATCATCTACACGGTGTCCGGCTACGTGCTCGGGTTCTTCCTCGGCCTGGTCGTCGCGCTGATGCGGCTGTCGGACGTCATGCCGTACCGGGCGGTCGCGCTGATCTACATCGAGATCTTCCGTGGCCTGCCCGCGATCGTCGTGTTCATGATCCTCGGCTTCGGCGTGCCGATCGCCTTCGAGGGCTTCGAGATGCCGCACGACCCGTACGGCACCGTCGCGCTCGCGCTCGGCCTCGTCAGCGCCGCCTACCTCGCCGAGACGTTCCGGGCAGGCATCCAGGCGGTGCCGAGGGGCCAGGCGGAGGCCGCCAGGTCGCTCGGCATGTCGCAGGGCAGGGCGACGTTCAGCATCATCATCCCGCAGGCGATCCGGATCGTGATCCCGCCGCTGACCAACGAGCTGATCCTGCTGTTCAAGGACTCGTCGCTGGTGTTCGTGATCGGCTTCACGCTGTCGGGCTACGAGCTATTCAAGTTCGGCGAGTCGCTGTCGACGCAAACCGGGAACTCGACGCCGATGATCCTGGCGGGCTTCTTCTACCTGTGCCTGACGGTTCCGCTCGGGTACGTGGTCCGCAAGTTGGAAGCGAAGCAGAAGAGGGGGCGGGTGTGATGACCCATGCCGTCCAACTCGTCGGACTGCACAAGTCGTTCGGCGACCTCGAGGTGCTCAAGGGCATCGACTTCACCGTGGAGCCGGGCCAGGTGGTGTGCGTCATCGGCCCGTCAGGCTCTGGCAAGTCGACGCTGCTGCGCTGTGTGAACCTGCTTGAGCAGCCAACTGCGGGGCAGGTCTTCGTTGGCGGCGCCGAGCTGACCCACATCGACGTCGACATCGACGCCGCCCGCCGCAAGCTCGGCATGGTGTTCCAGCAGTTCAACCTTTTCGGGCACCTGTCGGCACTCGACAACGTCACCATCGCGCAGCGGCGGGTGCTCAAGCGCGGCAAACGGGCGGCGGCCGAGGTCGCGATGCGCAACCTGGAAAAGGTCGGCGTCGCGGACAAGGCCAAGCAGTACCCCGCGCAGCTCTCCGGCGGCCAGCAGCAGCGCGTCGCGATCGCGCGCGCGTTGTCGATGGACCCTGCGGTGATGCTGTTCGACGAGCCGACGTCCGCGCTCGACCCCGAGCTGGTCGGCGACGTGCTCAGCGTGATGCGCCAGCTCGCCGACGAGGGCATGACGATGCTCGTCGTCACGCACGAGATGCAGTTCGCCCGCGAGGTGGCCGACGTCGTGCTGTTCATGGACGAGGGCGTCGTCGTCGAGCAGGGGGCACCGGCACGGGTCATCGGCAACCCGCAGCACGAGCGGACCAAGATGTTCCTGCACCGGGTGCTGAACCCGACCCACGCCGACGAGGCCGCCGCGCCAAGCTAGCCGGGCACGCACAACGAGGGGGACGTTGATGCCGGGGGAGAACATCGCCCAGCAGGAGGACGACCGGGACGCGGCGGCCTTCGACGCCAAGCTCGGTCCCGATCTGCGCTACGAGGTCAAGGCCGCCGACCTGGTCAAGCAGCTCATCGAGCCGGAGTCCGGCGGGCTGTGGCGCAGGCGGGCCGCGGCAACGAACTCGCCGACGTTCAGCGTCAAGGACAGCTACATCACCGGCGTGCTCGACCTGCGCGGGGCCGACCTCGACTTCCTACTGCGGTTCGAGAACTGCCGGTTCGAGCAGCAGCCAGACGTCAGGGAGTCAAGGCTGCTCGGGCTTGCCTTCCTGAGCTGCTGGCTGCCTGGGCTCAAGGCGCGCAACCTTGAGTGCAAGAACGACGTCAGGCTGTTGCGCAGTCACGTCCACCTCGATCCTGCCGGCTCCGACGAGCCGCAGACCAGCCTCGCGCTCGGCTCCCGCAAGGAACCTGGCATGCCGGACGCCGCCGTGGTGCTCACCGACGCCGTCGTCGAGGGCTCCGTCGTGCTGAGCAGGAGCAGCATCGACTACCGGGAGGGCAAGGCGATCCAGGCCGACCGGCTCTCGGTGTCCGGCGCGCTGCTGGCCTACCGGCTGCACACCAACGGCGAGGTCAGGCTGCCCGGCCTGCGCACAGGCGGCAACGTCAACCTCTCCGGCGCGCGACTGCACAACCCGCACGGGCTCGCGCTGAACGCGATGGGCGCGCACATCGGCGGCAGCATGCTGTGCGAGACGGAGAACGGCAAGCGCCGCGTCGGCGACACCCAGCAGCGGTTCTCAACCAGGGGCATGGTGTCGGTGCAGAGCGCCCACATCGACGGCGACCTCGTGATGCGCGGCGCGCGGCTGATGGTCAACCCCGGCGGCGATGTCGCGATCGAGGAGTGGCGCGACGCCATGCATACCGGCGACCCGTCGATCGACCCGTGGCCTTCGCTCGTCGCGGACCGGATGCGGCTCGACGGCAACCTGATCTGCGGCGACGGCTTCCGCGCCGATGGCACCGTTCGTATGGTCAACGCCGTGATCGGCGGCTCGCTGCGGCTGGCCAACGCCGAGATCGCGGTGCGGCGCAGGGAGCAGCAGGTGCCGCAGTACGACAGGGCGCTGCACATCGACGGCAGCGAGATCTCCGGCGACATCCAGGCGACGCGGCTGGTCACGGAGGGGCAGCTGCGTCTGGCCGACATCACCGTCGGCGGCAACCTGCTCGCCCGCTACGCCACCTTCACTCACGCGGGCAGGGACGTCTTCTCCGCGCGCCGCTCCCAGGTGTCCGGCAACGTCCAGCTCGCGGACACCGCCATCGACGGCACGGTCCAGCTTCAGGGCATCCAGGTCGGCGGATCGATCGAGCTGTTCGGGGCCGAGCTGACGTCGCCGACGCTGCGTACCACCCGCAGCTACTCGGTCGACCTGCGGACGGCGTCTGTCGGCAGGGACCTCGTCTTCACCGCCCACGGCGCGAAACCGTTCACCGCGGCGGGCGGCGTCACGCTCGACGGTGCCAAGGTGGGCCGCAGGATCAGCTTCGCTGGGGCGGTGCTGCAGTCCGTGCCGGAGTCCCGGCAGGCCAGGGCCGCGGGTATCGACGGCCGCAGCCTCGTCAGGGGAGTTGCGCTCGACGCCAGCGACGTCATCGCGGACGAGTTCGTGCTCACCCCGCACGAGCCGCCGGCCGGGTCGGTGGTCCTGCGCAGGGCGCGCTGCGCGACGCTGGACGACAACGTGGCGCTGTGGCAGGCGAGCGGCGGTCTCGAGCTTGAGGAGTTCCGCTACGACGCGCTGCACACCCCAATCGACCTGGAACGCGACGACCAGGTCCACGACCGCATCGCACTGCTGCGGCACGCGATGCGGCGCTACCGGCCCGGCCCGTACGACCAGCTAGCCGCCATGCTGCGGGCAAGCGGCAACGAAGAACACGCATCGACGGTGCTGCTGCGCAAGCAGCAGTATCGCTACGAGGCGCTGCGCAAGGGCGCCGGGCTGATGGGGCCCGGCGTGTGGCTGTGGAGCTGGCTGCAACGCGCCGTCGTCGGCTACGGCTACCGGCCGACCCGTGCGCTCGGCTGGCTGGTGCTGCTGCTTGTCGCTGGCAGCCTGTGGTTCGGGCTGCTGCCCGATCCGTGCATCCACGACCCGCGCTACACGGTGAGCGGTCCGCGCTGCCTCGTCAACGCCGACGACACCGGCCTTGAGTGGAACCCGGTGCTCTACACCGTCGACCTGCTTGTGCCGATCGTGGACTTCGGGAACAAGGGGAGATGGCACACCGGCGGGATTGACAAGTGGGTCGCCACCGGATTCACCGCAACGGGTTGGATCTTGGCGACGACGGTGGCGGCGGGCCTGACCAGGATGCTACGGCGGCAATAGCGGCCACTGCGCCACCTGGTCGAGGTGACCAGTACGATTGCCGCCGTGTCTGAACCTGGACTGGCGCCCGACGACCACAAGCTGGAAATACAGCTATTACACGATCGTGTGCTGGTGCGAGTGACGGCCGACGACGGCGAGCGACGCAGCGGCGGCGGCATCGTAATACCGGCGACGGCCCAGGTCGCCCGCCGTCTGATGTGGGGCGATGTACTTGGTGTGGGCAATAATGTCCGCACCGTGAAGGTCAATGACCGGGTGCTCTTCAACCCGGAAGACCAGCTTGAAGTGGAGATAAAGGGCAGGTCGTACCTGGTCATGCGGGAGCGTGACATCCACGCGATCGCGAGTGAACGTACCGAGCACGGTACGGGGTTGTATCTGTAGGCCGGGAGGTTTCGGTGGCCGATGAGGAGCACTACTGGCCGGCATGGGATTCGGATAACGGGAATCTGACCGGCCAGCCATCGGGGCAGGCGGAAACGGCGGGGGACGCGCAGCAGCACGACAACACGACGGTCAGCGGCGCCGATTCCGGAGCCGAGCACCAGGTGACCGACGCCTTCCTGCCGGTGGGGTCGGAGCCAACGGAGCAGGTCGCGCAACCGACGCAGCACATACCGAAGGTCACAGACGAGCCGACCGTCTTCGTCCCGCCGCCTGGCCAGTACCAGGGCCAGTTCCCGCAGGCAGGTCCGTACGACGCGGCGCCACCCGGACTTGGCGGCCAAGGCGACCCTGACCAGTTCGCGACCACCACGATCACCAGGCCGGTTTCGCCCCCGCAGCAGAACCAGCCGACCGGCGAGAAGGTGCGCTCCGGCATCGGCAGGGCCATGATGATCACCGGAGCCGTGATGGCCGCGCTGGTTCTCACCTACCTCGCTGACGTGCTTGTCAACTGGGGCGACGTGCCGCGCGGTGTCACCGTCGCTGGCGTCGACGTCGGTCTGCCGCAGATGGCGCAGGGCGTTCGGGTCATACGGCGTGCGGGTGAAGATGAACGTCGCGAGATTGAGGTG
>WHUD01000119.1 GCA_009377385.1 Actinophytocola sp. | reverse complement strand
GGTTTGGGGCAGAGCAGCGTCCGGAATCCGGAGTCGTGTCGTAGCCCTGGCAGCGCTGTGACCAGCGCTTTTAGTCAGCCGTTAGTCGTTTGTTGTGCGCCCAGCACGTGGCTGCGCCACGCCAAGGAAGAAGATCTTGATGACTTTTTGCGCGGCGCTTGTTGCCTTCGCCGTGGCCGCCGAGGCACGCGGACTGGGTGTCTGACCGGAGCTGGTGAAGCGGACTTCTCGGATGTCCCTCCACACCAACTCCCCGGAAGGTCGCGATGACCACCTACCGCCGCTGGCGCCGCAGGACCGTTCACTACTGCCCGCTGGAACCGCCCTGGAGCTATCCCGACGTGCTCGCCGGCGCTGTGTCCGTGCTCGTCACCGGTCACACCGAGCCCGGCCAGCGCGTGCTGCTCGCCGAGCCACTCGGCGACCACCATGACGAGATCGTCGAGGCCATCCTCCGACTCGGACGGGGCGCCACGACCATCTCGAACGCCTCGCACAGTGGCTCCGCAAACGGTGCGACGTGCGATCTCATCATCTGTCCCCGGACGGCTACCGCGCAGATCGCGCAGTGGGCCCAACGCCTCACACCGGCGGGCACGCTGATCATCCTCACGACGACCCGCGGAGCCCGGCACCCACACGAGACGGCCACCGCGCGGTCTCGGACTCCGCACTCCGCCGCCGCGCCGCACTGGCCGGGCTGATGCTCGTCGAGCGGCTCGTCCTCGTGCACCAACCACCCAGCGCTCGACCACCACGGGGTAAGAGCCAGCGGCTTGCGGTGTCGTGGGGCGGTCATCGACCCGCCCACAGCGAGGCGCACGTCTTCCAGCCACTCCACACCGATGGCCCGCGCCGTCGTCGCGGGGAGGAAGGCGGCCAGCGTCGTGTCTGACCGCGAACGCAGTTGCCGCCCAGCGAGTGTGTGGGCAACCGGTGACATCGCCCTCAGGGACCAGCTCGCCGACCGCTATGTCGCCGCAACCCGCGCCGCCGCAGTGGCGATGACGCCGGCCGTCGCGCGCCGCATCATCCTCACCTACACCGCGCCGGGCGACACCGTGCTGGACCCGAATCCCACCGCGGGCATCGCGTTGGCCGAAGCCGTCCGAGCCAGCCGCCACGCGGTCGGGTTCCAGCCCCGCCAGCCCCGGTGGCAGTCGGTCTGCGACGCCAACCTCAAGGTCGCGTGGCTCGCCGGTGCGCCCGTCCCCGCGCGAATGCTGACCGGTGCCGCCGACCCCCAAATCGCGAACCTGCCCACTGCGATCGACCTCGCCCTCACCGGGATCCTGCTCAAGCCCGACGGCACCGACTACCACCGCGCGCTGATCGACCTCCACGACGACCTACGCGGCGTCATCGACTGGGTCTGGCCCAGCGGCCACATCGTCATCACTTGCCGGACCTGGCACACCCGACACGGCCTGCTCGACCTCCCCGGCGAAGTCGACGACGTCGCCCGCAGCATCGGCCTCGTCCCCCATGACCGGTGCGTCGCCCTCACCTCACGACTTGACGCTGGCAGGGACGCGGCAGCTCGTGCACATCTGCACGTTCTCGTGTACACCACACGCGCGGCCCGAGCCCCAGCGACCGTGGTGCGCGTCCCCGGGACTGCGTGCTCAGTGGAAGAGCTAGCATGAGCTTGGCCCTCATACCAGTGACGTTCCGGGAAGCCTGCGCGTTCATCAGGACTCACCATCGGCACCACCGGCCCCCTCGCGGCATGAAGTTCGCCATCGGCGTCACGGACGGCGACGCCCTGGTGGGTGTAGCGACGGTCGGCCGTCCCGTCGCCCGGCACCTCGATGACGGGCGGACCGCCGAAGTCACCCGCACCTGCACCGTCGGGAAGCGAAACGCCAACTCCATGCTCTACGCCGCCGCTTGGCGGGCAGCCCGCGCAATGGGCTACCAGCGGCTGATCACCTACACCCACGCCGGTGAGAGTGGCGCCAGCCTCCGCGCAGCCGGCTTCGTCGCGACCAGGACGTTGCGGCCCCGGCGCGGCTGGCACACGCCCAGCAGGCCGCGTACGACGCACGGGGTCGATAGCACCCAGCGGACACGGTGGGAGATCTGCAGCGCGCCGTCACGGTCTTGTGAATCAGCTGCCACCAGTGGTACAGCTGGCATGAAATCCGCTCTGACCAGCTGTTTTATCCCGGAAGAACGGCTATCGGAGCTAACGGACCCCGAGGCAGCGCGATGACGACAAACGATCGATCCCCGGCGTCGAACGTCGTTGCGCTGGAGACGCTCTGGACCACCACCGAGCTGTGCGCCTACCTCGGCATTACCCGCGACACGCTTTACGAATGGCGCGAGATCGGAACCGCGCCACCAGCGTTCAAGCTGCCCAATGGTCAGCTCCGGTTTCCCATGTCCGGTGTGCTGGATTGGTTGGATGATTGGCGGCGAGCAGCGTGAAACCGACATTCCACGTCCGGTTGTGGGACATCAAGACCAAGCCGACCGACCTCAAGACCGGCAGGCGTCCGCGCCGCCCGTACGGGGTTCGTTGGGTGACAGCGGGCCGGGAACACTCCCGCTGGTTTGCCACCAAGGCATTGGCGCGGGCGTTTCTGTCGAAGCTGCAGCAGGCGATGAACCGCGGCGAGCCGTTCGACGTCGTTGGCGGGCTCCCGGACTCGCTGTACCGGGAGGAAAACAGCCGGACGCTGCTGCAGATCGCCGAGCGGTTCATCGCCCGCGAATGGCCGGACGTCGCGGCAAACACCCGACGTCGCTACGTCGATACCCTGGCAGTCGCCGTCGGCAGCTACACGCGCGACTCCCGCGTCACGCGGCCGCCAGAGCGGCACCTGCGGCGGTCACTCACTGCTGGACTGCTGCCCGCGAACCGCGGCGTGTCCGACCTGCCGCCCGAACTGCACGCCGCCACCGCGTGGGTGGAAGAACATTCCCGTCCGGTCAGCGACCTGACCGACAAGGAGGAGATGGCGGCTCTGCTACGGAATCTCGGGCGCAACCTCAATGGTGCCGAGGCGGCCCCCCATACCATTCGAACTCGCCGCAGCACGCTGTACCACGCGCTGGGGTTCGCGGTGGAGATCGGTGAACTACCGTCCAACCCTGTTGCGGCGGTGCAGACAGGGCGGGAACAGGGCACGTCGGAGATCGACCCACGCGTCGTCGTGAACCCTCGGCAGGCCCAGCAGCTCCTCGCCGCCGTCAGTTACGTCGGCCGCTGGCATCCGGAGGGGACCTTGCGCAAGACGACCTCCTACGACTACCTCATCGCCTTCTTCGCAACCATGTACTACGGTGCCCTACGGCCAGCCGAGGTCAACCGGCTCCGAGAAACCGACTGCAAACTCCCCGACTCGGGCTGGGGCGAACTGTTGCTGGAACGCTCAGCTGCGCGGTCGAACGCACGCTATGTCGACGCCGGGACAGCGTGGGAGGCTCGCCCGCTCAAACGGCGACGTGACGGCGCTGTCCGCGTCGTGCCTATCCCGCCCCAGCTCGTCACGACACTACGCGATCACCTGGATTCCTTCGGCACTACCGACGACGGCCGCCTATTCCGGGGCGTCAAGGACGGCCAACCCATCAGCCCAACTGTTTACACCGACGTCTGGAAGCGCGCACGTCTTATCGGTTTCAGCCCCGAGCAGGCGGCCTCTCCCCTGGCGCGCCGACCCTACGACCTACGCCACGCCGCCGTGTCCACCTGGCTCGCCGCCGGAGTACCCATCGCCGAAGTCGCCGCCCGCGCAGGCCACACCGTCGACGTGCTCCTCAAGGTCTACGCCAAAGTCCTCGATGGCCAACGCGATAGCTCCAACAGCCGCATCGACGACATCCTCCGGTGATCTGACGGCGATCTGGTCCGCAACTGGTCCGTGAACGGTACCAACTCGCCACATCGATTTACAGACAGTCACAGCCGGCCGGTTGCACCCGGCGCCAGCATCCAAGCAGGTCAAACCGCAAAATGGCCCACCATCAGCGGATCTGCTGAATACACCGCGTAGTTGAAATCAGCCCCTCAACTCCAGGGTGCAGCACTTCGGGCCGCCACCTGCCTTGCGGAGTTCGGACATGTCGACCATGACCGGCTCGTAGCCCCGGTCGGACACCTGCTCGGCGAGCTTCGTCGCCTGCGCGGGGAGCACGACGTTGCGGCCGTCGGAGACGCCGTTGAGGCCGAGCACCGCGGCGTCGTCCGGACCGGCCAGGATAGCGTCGGGAAACAGCCGCTGCAGCACCAGCTGCGAACCCTCGGAGAACGCGCCGGGGAAGTACGCCACCTCGGCGGGTTCACCGTCGCGCGCCGGCGTGAGGACCATCAGCGCGGTGTCGAGGTGGTAGTAGCGCGGGTCGACCAGCCGCAGCGACACCACCGGGACGCCGAGCACCTCCTGCGCCTCGGCGTGCGCAGCGGGATCGGTACGGAAGCCGGTGCCTGCCAGCAGGACGTCGCCGGTCCAGGTCAGGTCGCCTTCGCCCTCGTTGACCTCGCTCGGCATCGTGATGTCGGCAAAGCCGTGGTCGGCGAACCAGCGCCGGTACAGGTCGGCCTCCGCCTGCCGCTCCGGCGCACGAAACCGCGCGCCGAGCACCCTGCCGCCGATGACCGTGCCCGAGTTGGCGGCGAACACCATGTCCGGCAGCCCCAGATGCGGCTCGATCTCCTCAACCGTGTGGCCGAGCCGCACGTACGTGTCGCGCAGGTCCTGCCACTGCGCCATCGCGAGGTCGACGTCCACCGGCTTCGATGGGTCCATCCACGGGTTGATGGCGTAGGTGACCTCGAAATACCGGGGCGGGCACATCAAGTAACCGCGGGTCTCGGGGGTACGCGAGCGGGACTGGGACGCGGGAAGCGCTACTGCCGTCATACCGCTGAATCTAGCGAGGCAGATTTTGCGCTAACAATTGCTTGATCTTGCGTCTTTATCTGCTAAATGTTGCGTATGAACACACTCGACCAGCGAATCGTTTCACAACTGCTCGCAAACGCACGAGCCAGCTACGCCGAGATCGGCAAGGTAGTCGGACTGTCGGCGCCAGCGGTCAAGCGCAGGGTCGACCGGCTGCTCGACGTCGGCATCCTGCGCGGCTTCACCGCTGTTGTCGATCCGCAGGCGCTCGGCTGGGGCACAGAGGCGTTCGTCGAACTGCACTGCCGAGGCAACGTTTCGCCGTCGCGGATCAGGGCGCACGTCGAATCGTTGCCCGAGGTGGCCGCCGCGTACACGGTGTCTGGCGCCGCGGACGCCATCATTCACCTCCGTGCGGCCGAGATCCACCACCTCGAGTCCGCACTGGAACGACTGCGGGCGCTGGACATCGTGGAGAGCACGGTGTCGACCGTTGTGCTGTCGACGTTGCTAGAGCGGCCACCGGTGCCGCAGTGACTCGCGCCGATACGATCGCGCCATGACCGCAGAGATCAGGGTGGCCCACGACAGCAACGTCGCCATCATCACGGTGCACGATCCCGACCGGCGCAACGCGCTGACACTGCCGCTGTCGACGGACCTGGCCAACGCCGTCGCGGACGCCGAGCGCGACGAGTCGGTGCACGCCATCGTCGTCACCGGCACGCCACCCGCGTTCTGTGCTGGCGCGGACCTCAGCGCCCTCGGCGCGGCCAAGGACGAGGGGCTGCGCGCGATCTACGCCGGGTTCCTCGCGGTTGCCAACTGCACGCTGCCGACGATCGCCGCCGTTGGTGGCGCCGCCGTCGGCGCGGGCCTGAACCTCGCGCTCGCCGCCGACGTCCGGCTGGCCGGACCGGCCGCGCGGTTCGACGCGCGCTTCCTCAAACTTGGCATTCATCCGGGCGGCGGCATGACGTGGATGCTGCAACGGATCGTAGGCCCGCAGACGGCAAGCGCCATGACGCTGTTCGGCGAGATACTCGACGCCAAGGACGCCACGGCGCACGGCCTGGCGCACCGGGTCGTCGATGGCGACAACGACGCGCTCGTCGCGGCCTCGGTCGAACTCGCCCAGGGCGCGGCGAAGGCCCCGCGTGACCTGGTGCTTGACACCAAACGGTCGATGCGGACCACCCGCACACTCACCGACCACGCCGACGCCGTGGACACCGAGATCGTGCCGCAGGTGCGCTCCATCGAGTCCCCCGAATTCGCCGAGCGGCTGGCCGCGATGAAGGCGAAGATCAGCGGCGATAAGACGTCAAACTAGAACATGTTCTACACTGGGCGCCAGTAGGGTCCACCCACTGGAACAGCACGACAGCGGTTGGTAACTGATCAACGAACCGAGCTAGCCTCGAATAGTGAGCATGCGCACATGCACCTGGCAGAGTGCCAGCAGCACCGCCAAGGTGACAGGAAGGCCGAAACTGTCACCGGTGCGCCCGTGCAGAAGAGAGGGACAGCCGCGCCCATGAGCCGCGAGACAACGACGTCGCCCGCGAACGCCACTACCGATGTCACCAAACTCGATCGGGTCGTCATCCGGTTCGCGGGGGATTCCGGCGACGGCATGCAGCTGACAGGGGATCGGTTCACGTCGGAGGCCGCCGCGTTCGGCAACGACCTCGCGACGCTGCCGAACTTCCCTGCCGAGATCCGCGCGCCGCAGGGCACCATCCCGGGTGTGTCGTCGTTCCAGGTGCACTTCGCCGACTACGACATCCTCACCCCCGGCGACCGGCCGGACGTCCTCGTCGTGATGAACCCGGCCGCGCTCAAGTCGAACCTGCCCGACGTGCCGCACGGCGGCATCCTGATCGTCAACACCGACGAGTTCAGCAAGCGCAATTTGACCAAGGTCGGCTACGACGCCAGCCCGCTGCAGGATGGCTCGCTGGAGCCGTACCAGGTGTACGAGGTCGGGATGTCCAGCCTGACGCAGGGTGCCCTGGAAGGCACGGGGTTGGGCAAGAAGGACGCCGAGCGTTGCAAAAACATGTTCGCGCTCGGGTTGCTGTCGTGGATGTATCACCGGCCGACCGAGGGCACTGAGCGGTTTTTGGCCGAGAAGTTCGCCGCCAAGCCTGCCATCGCGGAGGCGAATCTGCTCGCGTTTAGGGCGGGCTGGAACTACGGCGAGACGACCGAGGCGTTCGCCAACACCTACGAGGTGGCCCCCGCGAAGCTGCCTTCGGGGACGTATCGGCAGATCACCGGCAACAACGCGCTCGCCTACGGCATCGTCGCTGCTGGTCAGCAGGCGAAGCTGCCCGTGGTGCTTGGGTCGTATCCCATCACCCCGGCCTCGGACATCCTGCACGAGCTGTCCAAGCACAAGAACTTCGGCGTCACCACGATCCAGGCCGAGGACGAGATCGCAGGCATCGGCGCCGCCCTCGGCGCCGCGTATGGCGGCGCCCTCGGCGTGACCTCCACCAGTGGTCCGGGGGTCGCGCTGAAGTCCGAGACGATCGGGCTTGCGGTGATGACCGAGCTGCCGCTGCTGGTCATCGACGTCCAGCGCGGCGGGCCGTCGACCGGGCTGCCGACCAAGACCGAGCAGGCCGACCTACTGCAGGCGATGTTCGGCCGCAACGGCGAGTCCCCGGTGCCCGTCGTCGCCCCCTGCTCGCCGGGCGACTGCTTCGACATCGCGCTGGAGGCCGTCCGGATCGCGCTGACCTACCGGACCCCGGTCATGCTCTTGTCCGATGGGGCGATCGCCAACGGCTCCGAGCCGTGGCTGGTCCCGGACGTCACCGACCTGTCGAACCTGTCGGTGGAGTTCGCCACCGAACCCAACGCCATGGACGGCTCCGACGAGCACTGGCCCTACGTCCGCAACACCGACACGCTCGCCCGCGAATGGGCAGTGCCGGGCACGCCTGGCCTGCAACACCGCATCGGCGGGCTGGAGAAGGCCGACAACCAGGGCCAGATTTCCTACGACCCGGACAACCACGACCGCATGGTGCGGCTGCGCCAAGCGAAAATCGACGGCATCGACGTCCCCGATGTCACCGTCGACGACCCAGAAGGCAACGCGCGGATTCTCGCGCTCGGCTGGGGATCGTCGTTCGGGCCGATCGGCGCCGCATGTCGCCGGGTACGGAAATCCGGGATGGAAATCGCCCAGGCACATCTGCGCCACCTGAATCCCCTCCCCGCCAATCTCGGTCGCATACTTGAGTCGTACGACACCGTCGTGCTGCCCGAGATGAACATGGGACAGCTGGCGATGCTGCTTCGATCGCGCTACCTGGTCGACATCCGCAGCTACACGAAGGTGGCTGGACTGCCGTTCCGGGCGGCGGAACTGGCGGAAGTGTTCACCGACATCATCAACGACACCCGACCCGAAGGCAGTGGCGAAGCGGACCACGTGCTCACGGAGGCCACGGAATGACCGCCCCAACCGGCTGCTCGACTCGGCCCAGTGAGGGCAGGCCGAAGGTCTGCCCGAATGGCCGAACAGTGAGCAGTGCGCTGCCAGGCAACCACGCGACGTCGAGCAGGCGGGAGGACCGATGAGCATCGATCTGGGGCTGCCCGACCTCGGCGGACTGGCCGAGGTCCCGACCACCGACGAGCCGCAGAAGGCCAAGGACTACAAGTCCGACCAGGAGGTGCGCTGGTGCCCGGGGTGCGGTGACTACATCGTGCTCAACACCATGCAGTCCTTCCTGCCCACCCTCGGGCTCAAACCGGAGAACATCGTCTTCGTTTCCGGGATCGGCTGCTCGTCGCGGTTCCCGTACTACATGGACACCTACGGGATGCACTCCATCCACGGCCGCGCCCCCGCCATCGCCACCGGGCTCGCGACGTCGCGGCCGGACCTGTCGGTGTGGGTGATCACCGGTGACGGTGACGCGCTTTCCATCGGCGGCAACCACCTGATCCACGCGCTCCGGCGCAACGTGAACTTCAAGATCCTGCTGTTCAACAACCGCATCTACGGCTTGACGAAGGGCCAGTACTCCCCCACCTCGGAGGAAGGCAAGCGCACCAAGTCCACGCCGATGGGCTCGCTGGACCACCCATTCAACCCACTCTCGCTCGCGCTCGGTGCCGAGGCTAGCTTCGTCGCCCGCGCACTCGACTCCGACAAAAAGGGCCTCACCGAGGTCCTCACCGCCGCGGCGCAGCACCGCGGCTCGGCGTTCGTCGAGATCTACCAAAACTGCCCCATCTTCAACGACGGCGCCTTCGACGTCCTCAAGGACAAGGACGAAGCCGCACGCCGCATCATCCCGCTGCGACCCGGCGAGCCGATCACCTTCGGACCCGAGAGCGAGTACGGCGTCGTCCGCTCCGGCTTCGCCGGGCTGGAGACGGCCAAGGTGTTCGAGATCGGGCTGGACAACGTTGTCGTCCACGACTCAACCGTGGCCGACCCCGCCTACGCCTTCGCCCTCTCCCGTATCGGCGGCCAGGACCTCGAGCACACCCCAACTGGCATCTTCCGCCAAGTCGCCCGCACCACCTACGACGACGCCGCACGAGCCCAAGTCGCACAGGCCTCCGAGGCGAAGCCCGCCGACCTCCAAGCCCTCCTCCGCGGCAACGACACCTGGACCGTCTGAGAGGGCCCCGGTCCGGCGCTCCGGTGCCGCGAGTCGCACCTTCAGCCGGGCGAGTCGCACCTTCAGCCGGGTGAGTTGCACCTTGGGCAGACCGAGATGCGCCTTGCGACGGACGGCTCGCATCTCGCGGGCGCCCAGTGAAGGTGCGACTCGGCCGCCGGAAGGTGCGACTCGGCCGCCGGAAGGTGCGACTCGCGGCCAGGGAAGGTGCGACTCGCGGCCAGGGAAGGTGCGACTCGCGGCCGAAAACGGTGCGACTCGCGGCGCCGAGCTCCCGCCGGGCGCTACGGGATCGGGCGGAAACCGACGCGCTCGGCGTCGCTCGCGCTGGCGAACCAGACCTCGGGGGTCATGCCCACGAACTGCGGTGAGTCCTCGGTGCAGTAGCGCAGCTCCGTCACGCTCGCCTTCACGGTGAACGACGGGTCCGGCCTGCCACCGCCAGGTAGCGGCATCGCGGAACCAAGGCCGAACGGCCCCGCAGGGACCTCCGCCTCGGCGTGCCCACCAGCCTGCGCCACGGCACCCGACTGCTCGCCATGGCTGGGCTCGAACAGCGACCCGCTGCTGCCGCCTTCCTGCTGCGGCGTACGACGCGTCACCGGACGGATCGACGGCTCGATCGGACGCGGGGGCGAGAAGCCACCCCGGATACGGTTCGACGCGCCTCGCCTGCGCCTTGGCAGACCGGTCACCGGGTCGGTGTCCGGCTCCGAGGACTCGTCCGGCGCTTCCGTGTCCGTGTCCGGCGCATCGGCCGTGCCGGGGGCGCCAAACGCGGCTGGCTGCGCCTCAGGGGCGGCGTACCCACTTACGCCATTGTCCTCGTAAGCCGTGTCCCGCTCGGCGGAGCCCGACGGCTCGAACAGGCCACCTGGCCGCTGCGCGGACGCGGCGCGCTGGTCAACGACGTCGGAGTCCGCGCTCAGGTCACCGAGGTCGCCCAGTTGGGGCTGTTCGTCGATGTCGCCGAGCCGGTTCCGCCCGCCTGCGTTGGCGGGCGGTTGCTCCTGCCACGCGGCGACGCGCTGTTCGTACGCCTGCTGCTCGGCCTCGGGGGTCGCGAACGACTGGGGATCGGCGGCCGGGGCGTAGCCGGTGGGGTGGACCCGACCGGTGAACTCCTCCTGGTCCGCGTAGGCCTCGCGCTCGTACTCGGGCGCGTAGTCCTGCACGTCGCCCGGATAGTCCCTCGAGTAGTCCTCCGGATACCCCTGGGCGGCGTCATCGGGGACGTCGCGCTGGTAGTCCTCCGGGTACTCCCGCTCGAACTCCTCCCGATACTGGCGCTCCAGCTCCCGCTGGACGTCCTCCTGCTGCCCGTACGGCGTCGGCGGCTCGGCGGGCACGAACGCGCGCTGGTCGCCCATTTCCGGGCGCTGATCAGGCACCTGGGTGGGCTGCTCGGGTGCAACACCGCGCTGCGTGCCGGTGTCCAGGCTGTCCCGCTCCAACCAGCGGGTGCGCGGGTGGTGCTCGGTGCTCTCCGGATCGGGCTCCTGCTGCCCGGGCCACGCGGGCTGCGGCGGCTGCTGGTACGGCGTGTGCGGGGGTGGGGGTCCGGCCTGCTGCGGGGGGCGGGGCGGAATCTGCTGCGGCCGGGCCTGCCCGGTGGGAGGCCCGGGAGCGGGACGTCCACCACGCGGCTGGCGTTCCAGCTGCTGCACCCGCTGCTGCGCGGGGCGCACCAGCAGCACCCAGGTCAGTACGGCACCGACCAGGAACGCGAGCAGACTCCAGAACCAGACTTGCCCAAACAACGAGGACATGTTTCGGATGTCTCCTTCCCGCTGCGGAACGCGGTCACCCCGTCGGACGCCGCGACAGCACGGCTCAGTGCGTACGCTCCGCTAGGTAGTCGGTGACTGATTCACAGGCATCCCTTGCAGGTGACGCTGGGAGCGTCGTCAGCTCGGTTCGTGCTCGCTGAGCGTAATAGGTCAAGGTCTCACGAGCGTGCTTCAGCCCAGCAGAAGCACGCAACAGCTCAAGAGCTTCGGTGACGTTGGCACTTGTGGTCAACGGCGCCGCCAGCAATTCCATCAGCCGGGTGTTCTCCCGGTCGTCTTCGATTGCGTAGAGCATCGGAAGCGTCCGGATGCCTTCCCTCAAATCGGTGCCTTGCGCCTTTCCGAGCTCCTCGGATGGTGACGCTATGTCAATGATGTCATCCGAGATCTGAAATGCGATACCGATGAGCTCGCCGAAGCTGCGCAGTGCGTCGACCTGCTCCTGCTTCGCGCCGGACAGCATCGCGCCGAACCGGCCAGCCGTGGCGATCAACGAACCGGTCTTCTGCCCGATAACCGTCAGGTAGTGCTCGATGGGATCGTCGCCGTCGCGCGCACCCGTCGTCTCTCGCATCTGGCCCGTCACCAGCTCACCGAACGTCTCGGCGATGATCCGGGATGGGTCCGGCCCGAGGTCGGCCACCAGCCGCGACGCGTTGGCGAACAGATAGTCGCCCGTCAGGATCGCGATGGTGTTGTCCCAGCGCGCGTTGGCGCTCTCCGCGCCGCGGCGCATCGTGGCCTCGTCCATGACGTCGTCGTGGTACAGCGTCGCGAGGTGGACAAGCTCAACCGCGGCCGCGGCCGTGATGACCCTCGACCTGCCGCCATCGCCGTCAGCGCCGAACTGGCTGGCCAGCAGCGTGAACAGCGGCCGGAACCGCTTGCCCCCCGCGTCGACGAGGTGCACGGCCGCGTCGCTGATGAACTGGACGTCGCTGCGAACCACCTCACGCAGCACGGACTCGACCTCGCTGAGACCCTCTGCCAGATCGGCGAGGAGGCCCTCGTCGTCGATTCGCAGGCCCACGGCCGCCTGCAGGTCAGCCACGGTTCGGTGCTTCGCATCAGACACGCCTGCCAGCCTAAAGGTAGGCACGGCACATGACTAAGGCGGTGCGTCACGGATAACCGGCTGAGCTGTGATGTACAGCACGCAGACTCCGCTATGGCACGAACCCGCCAGCGCTTGCCCAGTCGAGGGCGAACGCGGGCACGATGCCGAGCACGAGCGTCGCGACGGTGCCCAGCGTGATCGCCGCCGTCGTGAACGCGCCGGGCACGGTCACCGCGGGCCCTTCGGCCGCGGGCTCCGAGAAGTACATCAGCACGACCACCCGCAGGTAGAAGAACGCCGCGATGGCGCTCGCGACGAGCGCGATCACCACGAGCGTCGCGTTGCCGTCGGCCAGCGCTGCGGAGAACACCGCGAACTTGCCGATGAACCCGCTGGTGAGCGGGATACCGGCAAGCGCGAGCAGCAGGAAGGTGAACACCCCTGCCACCAGCGGCGAGCGCTTCGCGAGCCCCGCCCACGACGACAGATCGGTCGCCTCGCCGTTGGCGTCGCGCACCAGGCTGATGATGCCGAACACCGCGATCGTGGTGAAGCCGTAGGCAAGCAGGTAGAACAGCGTCGACGACAGTCCGTCGTCGGTCAGCGTCATGGCGCCGACGACGAGGAACCCGGCGTGCGCGATCGATGAGTAGGCGATCATCCGCTTCAGGTCACGCTGAGTCAGGCCGAGGATCGCGCCGATGGCCATCGAGATCACAGCGATCAGCCACAGCGGGACCTCCCACTCCCAGCTCGCAGGCTCGAACGCCACGGTGAGCACCCGCAGCATCCCGCCGAACGCCGCCACCTTGGTGCAGGCGGCCATGAACCCGGTGACCGGGGTTGGCGCGCCCTGATAGACGTCCGGCGTCCAGGTGTGGAACGGGCCGACGGAGCCCTTGAACAGCAGCCCGACGACGACAAGCCCGATGCCCGCGTAGAGTAGCGTGTCCGAGACGACGTTTGCCGCCGTCGCCTCGGCGATCTCGGCCAGCTTGACCGACCCCGCGTAGCCGTACAGCAGCGCGACGCCGTAGAGGAAGAACGCGCTGGCGAACGCGCCGAGCAGGAAGTACTTCACGGCGGCTTCCTGCGAGAGCAGCCTGCGCCTCCGCGCGAGCCCGCACATCAGGTACAGCGGCAGGCTCAGCACCTCGAGCGCGATGAACATCGTCAGCAGGTCGTTGGCCGCGACGAACGTCATCATGCCGCCGAGCGCGAAAAGCGTCAGCGGGAAGATCTCGGTCTGCATCCCGGTGACGTTCGCCTGCTCCCGCGTCTGCAGGCCGCCGGACTGCAAGCCGGCCTGCGAGATGAACGCGCCGCCCGGTTCGAGCGAGCGGTCCCCGATCATCAGCAACGCGGCGAGGCCGAGCGCAAGCAGCGTGCCCCACAGGAAAAGCGCAGGCATGTCCACCGCGATGGCGCCCGTCGTCGCGCCCTCTGCCGTGAACGTCGTGATGCCGCCCTCGGGGGCGTCGCTGATGTAGGCGGCGAGCGCGATACCAGCGCCGACGATCCCGGCGAGGCTCAGCGCGATCTGCGACGACCAGCGCTGGTGCTTGGGCAGGAACGCCTCAAGCAGCACACCGATCGACGCGGCGCCGAACACGATGAGGATCGGCAGCACGGCACCGAAGTCGATCGCGGGGACCGGCAACTGCTCGCCCTGCGCGAGGAACTGCTGCATCACTCGTGGCTACCTTCCGTGATGGACACGATGCTCACGGTCTGATCGACGACGGGCGTGACGACGTCGAGCGCGGGCTTGGGATAGAACCCGAGCCCGATCACGAGCACGACCAGCGGCGCGAGCACGCCGAGTTCTTTCAACGACACGTCCCTGACGGTCTTCTTCGCGCCCGACTCCGGCGTCTCGACCGCTCCGGGGCCGCCGCTTGCGCCGAGCAGCGCGTCACCGCGCACCGACCCCTGCATGACGCGCTGGTACAGCCACAGCACGTAGACGGCGGCGAGCACCATGCCGATGGCCGCCAGCGTGGTGTACACCGGCTGGGTCTCGAACGAGCCAAGCAGCACGAGGAACTCGCTGATGAACGAGTTCGTGCCAGGCAGCGACAGCGTGGAAAGGCCCGCGAGTAGGAACATCCCGGCGAGCACCGGCGTCAGCTTCGCCATGCCGCCGTACGCGGAGATCGTCGTCGAGCCGCCGCGCGCGATGACCATCCCGATCACGATGATCAGCATGCCGGTAGCGAGGCTGTGGTTGAGCATGTACGTCACCGCGCCGACCTGCGCCTGCGCGGTGAACGCGAAGATGCCGAGCGCGATGAAGCCGAAGTGCGCGATGGACACGTAGGCGATGAACCGCTTCATGTCCTGCTGGCCAGCGGCGAGGAT
>WHUD01000118.1 GCA_009377385.1 Actinophytocola sp. | reverse complement strand
GATTGATCAGACACGACATGTTGTGGTCGCTGCACTGATATGGATATCCACTTATTGATAATGCCACGAGCGCGGTCAGCCTCCTCCTTCGCCGCGTTAAAGCCTTTGACCTTTCGCTCGTGGTTCTGCACTGCCTGCTTGAGCGCGTGTGCCTGCTCAGGCGTAGCGGCTCCTTGTGGCGATGTCGGCGCTGGCCCAGGCTCTTCGATCACGTCGCCGTTGACCGCGAGGCCAGCCTCGCAAGCTATTTCTCTTGCTCGTCGCATGCCCGACTGGGCGGTGTGCAGATCATCTGCGTAGTCGTTGAACGACCTCGCAAGTTGTCCAGTATCGGCACGAGCCACCGCACCTGCTCGACATGCGATCGATGCGCGGGCCGTTCCCGATGCACGTGACCTACCGGTTCGATAACCACCCCGACGGCACGCTGGCCCAGATCAAGGTGCGCGGCGACGCGGGCGGCTTCTACCGGGTCGCGGGGCCGCTGCTCGGACCGATGGTGCAGGCCAACCTGCGCAAGGACCTGCGCGACCTCGAACGCGCGTTGGCGTAGCGGGATCAGCGCAATACCGAGCGTCTGTCTCGCAGGAACGCACGTTCCGCCGCGTTGCCGGTGCGGTCGATCGCCGCCGAGTAGGCGTGCGCCGCTTCCTCGTCCCTGCCGAGCCTGCGCAACAGGTCCGCGCGGATTGCGTGGAACAGGTAGTAGCGGTCGAGACTCAGCGCGTCGACCTCGGCGAGCGCGCGCTCCGCGCCGTCCACCTCGGCCACGGCGACCGCCCGGTTCAGGGCAGCGACCGGATCGGGAGCGACCGCCAACAGCTGGTCGTACAGCCGCAGCACCTGACCCCAGTCGGTGTCGGCCGCGGTATCGGCATCGCTGTGGACGGCGTTGATCGCCGCCTGGATCTGGTACGGACCGGGCTGGTTCCGCCGCACGCACCGCCGCACGATGTCCTGCCCTTCTGTGATCAGCTCGCGGTCCCAGCGTCCACGATCCTGCTCGGCCAGCGGCACGAGCGACCCGTCGTCGTCCGTGCGGGCCGGGCGGCGCGACTCGACAAGCAGCATCAACGCCAGCAGGCCCCAAACCTCCGGCTCGTCCGGCATCAACTGGGCCAGCAGCCTGCCGAGCCGGATGGCCTCCTGGCACAGCTCGCCGCGCGCGAGTTCGTCACCGGAACTCGCCGTGTGCCCCTCGTTGAAGATCAGGTACACGACCGCGAGCACCGCGCGAAGCCGCTCCGGCAGGTCGGCCTCCCTTGGGACCCGGTACGGGATCCGCGCATCACGGATCTTGCCCTTGGCGCGAACGATCCGCTGCGCCATCGTGGGCTCGCTTGCAAGGAACGCGCGGGCGATCTCCGCCGTGGTGAGCCCGCCGAGCAGCTTCAGCGTCAGCGCGACCTGCGCGCCGCGCGCCAGCGACGGGTGACAGCAGGTGAACATGAGCCGCAGCCGATCGTCGCGCACGGGTCCCTCCTCCACCTGCTCGTCGCGGTCATGCACCAGCGCGGCCTGGGCATGACGCTGGTCGCGCGTTGCCTCGCGCCGGATCCGGTCGATACCCCGGTTGCGGGCGGTCGTGATGATCCAGCCCGCCGGGCTCGGCGGAATCCCCGCGTCCGGCCAGCGGCGCACGGCCTCGGTGAACGCGTCCTGGACCGCCTCCTCGGCGAGATCGATATCGCCGAGCGCGCGGACCAGGACGGCCACCGAGCGGCCGTACTCCTCGCGGAACACCGTCTCGACGTCCGCGATCGTGCACCCGCCGTCCGTCACGCGCAGGTCCGCTCGCTCTCGTCGATCAGCGGCCGCACCTCGATCGGCAGGGTGATCGCCTTGGCAAGCTTGCTGCCCCATTCGAGTGCGACGTCCAGGTCAGGCACCTCTATCACGTTGAAGCCGCCGATATGCTCCTTGCCCTCGATGTACGGGCCGTCGGTGGCCAGCACATCGCCGTCCTTGGCGCGCACGACGGTGGCAGTGCTCGCCGGGAACAAGCCACCGGCGAACACCCAGACGCCCGTCTCCTGCATCTCGGCGTTGACCGCGCGGACGTCCGCCATGATCGGCTCGAGGACCTCTGGCGGCGGTGGCGGACCGTCGGGCTGGTAGATGCTGAGCAGGTACTGCGGCATTGGAATCTCCTCCATTCTCGGGTGTTGTCACCCCCTACACGAACGGCCCCTACGGAATTCGACATCACGCCGAGAAAATTTTCAGCTGGCTGTCCTCCACGCCGGTGTCCGCTCCTCGACGACGAGCATCCCGATCAACACGACGACGACCGCGCCGAGTTGCGCACCCGCGCTGACGATCATCCCGGCCACCGTGGTCGCCACCGCGATGACTTTGCGGGGCGACCTATGTGAGCCGCTCGATGATGTCGCCCAATGGCTGAGACTCTTCGTCCTCAACCGCGTCATACTCGTAGGACTTTTCGGCAGGCCGACCGGAGTCATCGTGGCGACTGTCACCCGGTTTCTCGGGGGCTTGTGGCGATTTCGGCGGGTCGCTGGCGCGCAGCTGTGTTGTCTCAGCGGACGCTGCGTCAGGCCCGTCCGGCCAGCTGTTGCTGTGTGGTTCGCCATCGACGTCGTGGAAGCGGACGTGGGCATACGTTTCCTTCAGTTTGTCTCGCGCGGCGAAGGCGATCCTGAGACGTCGCCGCCAGACCCTGGATTCGCCGCCTCCGAGGACGGGATGGTTCATTGTCAGCGTCCGAACGGGCCGATCGCGACTTCCGTCGTAGCGAATACGCACGACCTCCACCGGGAAGGTCACCTGTACTGCGACGTTCTGGATGGGCAGTTTTCCGGGGTTCTGCACCGTGATCTGGTACAGCCACAGGGCGGTTCCGTCCGCGTCCGGTTTGGCTGGCGCTTCGAGCGGAAGCCACGAGACCGCAACACCTTCGTACGCAACCCGACGTTCGACCTCGTGCTGCTTGTGGGCGATCCGCAACTGCCATCCGGCGAAGATCAGCCCGATGCCCGCGAACAGAGACGACACGGCGGCAGCGGCCGCTGCGATGATCGTTGCCAGCTCCACCGTTCCCTCCCTCGCGATGCAGCTCAGCCTAACAGCGTGACCCGCCGAGACTCCCGCTTCGCGACCGCTGCCGACGTCCCCGCTCAGTCCAGGTCGGGCCCTTTGGCGCGCAGGTCGTTGACCGTGCTCATGGCCTCGCGGAGCTCGGCGAGCCAGGTCTCGGTGTGCTCCCCGACCAGCCGCACGCACCAGGCGAGCGCCTCAGAGCGAGACCGTGCGACCCCGGCGTCGACCAGCGTGTCGAGCACTCGCCGTTCCGGCTGCCGCAGCCTGGTCATGACCGGGGCGGAGTGGGTGGTGAACAGCTCTTCGGTCTCGCCGGCCTTGGCGCCCCAGGCGACCTTCCGCCGGTAGCGGTGCTCCGCCTGACGGGCGATCTCGATTCTGTCCTCCCGGGTCTCCTCCCGGAACCGCGCGATGCGACCGGATTCCGCGGCGGCGCGCTCGGCGTCGTCCGCGAAGGTGTCGGTGAGCGACGGCAGCTCGCCGACGACGAGGATCTCCTCCCGATCGACGGTGATCTTCGGGGCGCCGGTGAACCAGTCGTCGGGCAGCCTGCCGGCGAACCACGCCGCCGCGTCGTCGGCGCTCGGCACGTCTGCCTGTGCCCAACCGCCCCTGCCCTTCCAGCCGCGTCCCATGCGTCCCTCCGCCGTGAAGTGTGCGAACATGGCTTGCTCCTCGCTGATTACAGCATTACATCGCTACCAACGCTACGCCTCGGGCGCGCGAATTCCCACGGAGTTCACCGAAGGCAGAACACGCGGACAGGAGCGGGGGACACGGCGCCCGGAGCGGGGGACACGATGCACGCCAAGGCGCGCGCCCTGGCACCGCAGGCGCACAGGCCGCCGCCCGCACTCCGGCGCTACCGGAGTGCGGTGGCCAGATCCTCTGCGGACGTCGAGGGGCGGTCACAGACGTAGCCGCGGCAGACGTAGGCTGCGGCGTCGCCGTCGACAAGCGGGCGGTCGGCCAGCAGCGGGACGCCGTCGGCGTCCGGCGGACCAGCGAGCACCACGGCGCCGCCGTGCGCCGCGCCCGCGGCGACGTCGCGCAGCAGCGCGCGCTGGGCATCATCGGAGCCAACCACGGCCACCTGCACCGGGCCGGAACGCGCGGCTTCCGCCACGGCGAGCCAGTTACCCCCGAACCGGGGTGCGTGGCCGAGCAGCGTGCCATTGCGACTCAGCATCCGCTCGACCTCGTCGCGGTAGCGGCCCGCGACGTCCGGCCCCGCAAGCGCGGACGCCGTGAGCAGCGCCGACGCCAACGCGGACGCACCGGACGGGCTGGCGTTGTCGCCCGGGTCGGAGGGCCGGTGCACCAGTGCCTCGGCGTCGTCCGCGGTGTCGAAGTACGACCCGGACGTCTCATGGTCGGCGAAGTGCGCCAGCGCGAAGTCGAGCAGCGCGGTCGCCTCGGTGAGCCATGACGGCTCCCCGGTCGCCTGGTGCAGCGCCAGCAGGCCCTCCGCAAAGCACGAGTAGTCGCCGAGCACCCCTGCGGCGTCGCCAACGGTGGCGTCGCGGGAGGCGCGGCGCCACCTGCCGTCGACGAGGTGGACGTCCAGCAGGTACCGCGTTGCCCGTTCGGCGGCGTCCACCCACTCCGGATGCCCAAGCGCGACCCCCGCCTCGGCGAGCGCGGTGATGACAAGGCCGTTCCACTCCACGAGCACCTTGTCGTCGCGCGCGGGCTGCGGGCGTTCCGCGCGCACCGCGAACAGCCGCTGCTTCACCCGCGACAGTCGTTGCGGGTCGTCCGGGTCGGCGCGGAGCTGCAACGTCGACGTCCCGTGCTCAAACGTGCCGTCGTCGGTGACGCCGAACAGCGAGGCGGCCCAGGCACCGTCGTCCTCACCAAGCACCTCGCGGAGCTGTGCGGGCGTCCACACGTAGGTCAAGCCTTCGACACCGTCGGTGTCGGCGTCCAGCGACGCGGTGAACGCGCCATCCGACCTCGTCATGTCGCGCAGCAGGAACTCCGCCGTCTCATCGGCGACCCGCCTGGCCAGCGCGGATCCGGTGCGGCGGGCCAGATGCGCGTAGGCGCGCAACAGCAGCGCGTTGTCGTAGAGCATCTTCTCGAAGTGCGGCACGACCCAGTTGGCGTCGACCGAGTATCGCGCGAACCCGCCGCCGAGCTGGTCGTACATGCCACCCCGCGCCATCGCGTCCGCGCACGACTCCACCATCGCGAGCGCATCGGACGACCCGGTGCGCTCGTGGTGCCGCAACAGGAACTCCAGCACCATCGACGGCGGGAACTTCGGCGCGCTCCCGAAGCCACCGGTGGCGTCGTCGAACTGCGAGCGCAGCACGGTCACGGCCTCTTCGAGGGTCTCGTCGGTGACCTCGGCCCCGGACAACGGGCGGATCTGCTCGCCAAGGTGCGCGACGATCTTGCCGCCCGCCTCGCGGATCTCGTCTGGCCGGTCACGCCACGCCCGCGACACGGCATCCAGCAGTTGCGGGAACGACGGCATGCCCATGCGCGGCTGCGGCGGGTAGTAGGTGCCGCAGTGGAACGGCTCACCATCCGGGGTCAGGAAGCAGGTCATCGGCCAGCCACCCTGGCCGGTCATCGCCTGCGTCGCGGTCATGTAGACGGCATCGAGATCAGGCCGTTCCTCGCGGTCGACCTTGATGTTCACGAAGTGCTCGTTCATCACGGCGGCGATGCCGACGTCCTCGAACGACTCGTGTGCCATGACGTGACACCAGTGGCAGGCCGCGTAGCCGATGGACAGCAGGATCGGCACGTTCCTGCGCCTGGCCTCCGCCAGCGCCTCGGCCGACCATGGCCACCAGTCGACCGGGTTGTCGGCGTGCTGGAGCAGGTACGGGCTCGATGCGCTGCCTAGCCGATTCATACCTCCAGGGTGACAGAGGCGCCAGTCAGAGTGCCGTCAGGACTCCCGTTTGTCCTCGCCTTCGGTACCAGCGCTGTCGGTATCACCGTCTTGTTGCCGCTCGGATTCCTCGTCGAAGCTGGCTGGCACGCGCTTGAGGTGCTTGGTCATCGACCGGATCAGGAAGACGACCGCGACGAAGAACAGGATCAGCACGACGAGGCCGACGGGCGACGCCTTGCCCTCGTCCTCGTCGCGCACGGTGTCCTCCTGCTGCGCGACGACGATGGCCGTCGTCTGCGTGTGCGGAACCGGCCCGGCGAGGCCGGGCAGCAGCATCGTCATGAGTGTGCCTTCCGGTCAATGCCAGCGAACAGGTCGTCCTCGGGCAGAGTGCTGTCGACGAACGACCGGACCAGCTCGTACTCCTCAGTGGGCCACACGTCGCGCTGCATCTCAAGCGGCACGGCGAACCAGCGGCTGTTCGGGTCGATCTGGGTGGCGTGGGCCTTGAGGGCGTCGTCGCGGTACTCGAAGTAGTCCGCGCACTCGATCCTTGTGGTGACCCGCTCCATGACGTCGGCCTTGTCCGGGTCCCACCTGCCGAGCCACTCAGCGTACGGCGACTCAAGCCCGCGCGCGAGCAAGCCCTCGTGGAAGCTGGTGATCTTGGCACGGGAGAAGCCGTGCGAGTAGTACAGCTTCAGCGGCTGCCACGGCTCACCCACGTCGGGGTACTGCGACGGGTCGGCCACCGCGTCGAACGCCGCGACCGAGACCTCGTGGCAGCGGATGTGGTCCGGGTGCGGGTAACCGCCGTTCTCGTCGTAGGTGACGACGACGTGGGGGCGGAACTCCCTGATCTCGCGCACAAGCGCCTCGGTGGGCCCGTCGAGCGGAATCGCAGCGAAGCAGCCCTCCGGCAGCGGCGGCATCGGCTCGCCCTCCGGCAGGCCGGAGTCGATGAAGCCGAGCCAGCGGTGGCTCACGCCGAGAATCTTGGCGGCGCGCGCCATCTCCTCTCGGCGGACCGCGGTGAGGTTGGCGTGCACCTCCGGCCGGTCCATGGCCGGATTGAGCACGCTGCCTGCCTCGCCGCCGGTGCAGGTCACGACCCGGACGTTGTAGCCTTCGGCGACGTACCGGGCCATGGTCGCCGCGCCCTTGCTCGACTCGTCGTCAGGATGCGCGTGCACCGCCATCAGGCGGAGCCCCTTGTCCTCGGTCACCCTCGGCACCCCTTCTCTCGCTGTGCTCGACCCAGCACCGGATACTGTGCATTGTCCTCGTCCCACGACAGCAACGGCCGGGAGGGTAGATCCATTCCGTGAGCACACCCCAGTCGCTGGCCGACCGCTACGGGACAGCCCGCTCACCAGGCAAGACACGCAGGAACGCGATCATCTTCGGAGTGGTCGCCGTCATCGTCAGCACCGCCATCGCCTACGTCGCGTTTCGTCTCATCGGTTCTGAGCCGATCACGGCGGAACGAGTCGCCTTCACGGCGCGACCAGACAATTCGATGGAAGTCACCCTCGACGTCCAGCGGAACGAGCCCCAGCGGGCCGCCGTGTGTGTGGTGCATGTGAGGGACATCAGCGGCGCGGAGACCGGCAGACGCGAGGTGCACGTTCCGCCGTCGGACGACGACAGCATCCGGATACGGACGGTGATCACCAGCGGATCACCCCCGGTCACGGCGGATGTGTTCGGTTGCACATATTCCGTCCCGGAGTATCTGTCAAGACCATAGCGGCCAACGGAGTGAATCCGGCGGCGAATGCCGCAGCCTGATTTAGCGAGGGCGGCGTTTGACCCGCTCAGCGTGGTATCCTCGAAGTCTGGCACGGCCCGATCGGGCCGTGTCTTTCCTTATATGTGTTGCGGAGGCGACACGGCCGGTACGAAGCGCGTGCCGGTACGTACGACGAGGAGATGGTGACCGTGAGCGACACCAAGGTGACCTGGCTGACCCAGGATGCCTACGACAGGCTCAAGCAGGAGCTCGATGAGCTGATCGAGAATCGCCCGGTCATCGCCGCGAAAATCAACGACAGTCGCGAAGAGGGTGACCTCAAGGAGAACGGTGGTTACCACGCCGCCCGCGAGGAACAGGGGCAGCAGGAGGCCCGCATCCGGCACCTCCAGGAGCTGCTGCGCACCGCCAAGGTCGGCGAGGCACCCAAGAATGACGGTCGCGCGGAACCGGGCATGGTTCTCACCATCCGCTACGACGGGGACGACGACGAGGAGACCTTCCTGCTCGCCACCCGCGAGGAAGGCGGCGGCGGCGATATCGAGGTGTACTCCCCCGAGTCCCCGCTCGGCGACGCGCTGCTCGGCGCGACGGAGGGTGAGTCACGGGAGTACGAGCTGCCCAACGGGTCCAAGCAGAAGGTCACGCTGATCAAGGTCGTGCCCTACGGCGGCTAAGAACCCCGACGTCTTGAGCGGATCGCGCGCCCGGGTCAGGGGCGCGCGATCCGTTCGAGTAATGGCCTGATCCTGGGCCGCACCGGCGTTGACAACGCGATCGACGTCGACGTCCTGCGCACGCCTGGCACGTCGACAACGGTGTCGATCACCCGCTGCAGGTCGTCGTTGGACCGCGCGACCATCCGCACGAACAGATCCCCCTGCCCTGTGGTGGCGTGCACCTCGCACACCTCGTCGATGGCCGCCAGCGCCCCGGCGACTTCTTTGCGCCTGCCCTGGGCGATTTCCAGCACCGCGAAGGCGGTCAGCGCGTAGCCGATCGACGCGAGGTCGACGTCCGGCGGGAAGCCGCGCAGCACTCCGCCCGAGGTGAGCCGGTCCAGCCGCGCCTGCACCGTCCCGCGCGCCACCCCCAGCCTGCGGGCGCATTCCAGCACGCTCAGCCGAGGCTCGTCGGCGAGCAACAGCAACAACTCGGCGTCGAGGGAGTCCACTGGTAGCCACCTCCGATACGCAGACTGTTCAGTCTGATCGCCATTGACGAGAGATCATCATACAGTTTGCTTAGTCAAAATGACGTCGATTGCGCATGCTGCTATCCACGGCGCATGCTGGCCTCACCGTGACGTTCTCCGCACCCACGAGGAGCCAGCGATGACCCACACGCTCGACGACGTCAGCTATGACCAGCTCCGTCAGCTCGTTGGCCTCGTCGACCACGACGCGAGCAAGGACCCGTTCCCCGTCAAGGCCATGGACGCGGTGGTGTTCGTCGCGGGCAACGCGACGCAGACCGCGCTGTTCTACCAGTTCGCGTTCGGCATGCGGCTGGTCGCCTACACCGGCCCGGAGCACGGCACCGCCGACCACAAGGCGTTCGTGCTCACCTCCGGCTCGGCCCGCTTCGTCATCAAGGGCGGCGTGCAGCCGGACTCGCCGCTGCTGGACCACCACCGCAAGCATGGCGACGGCGTCGTGGACCTCGCCCTTGAGGTCACCGACGTCGACAAGTGCATCGCACACGCACGCTCCGTCGGCGCGACGGTGCTCGATGAACCGCACGACGTCTCCGACGAGCACGGCACCGTGCGCATGGCCGCGATCGCGACGTACGGCGAGACCCGCCACACGCTGATCGACCGGTCCCGCTACAGCGGCCCGTACCTGCCCGGTTACGTGGCCAGGGAGGGCACCGTCCAGCGGCCCATAGACGCGGTGTCAGTGCCTCCAGCGCCGGCGGGCCCGGTAAAGCGGCTGTTCCAGGCCATCGACCACTGCGTCGGCAACGTCGAGCTTGGCAAGATGGACCACTGGGTGGACTTCTACCACCGCGTCATGGGCTTCGTGAACATGGCCGAGTTCGTCGGCGACGATATCGCCACGGAATACAGCGCTCTCATGAGCAAGGTCGTCAGCAACGGCAACCACCGGGTGAAGTTCCCGCTCAACGAGCCGGCCATCGCGAAGAAGCGCTCGCAGATCGACGAGTACCTCGAGTTCTACGGCGGACCGGGCTGCCAGCACATCGCACTCGCCACCAACGACATCATCACCACGGTGACGCACATGCGCGCCGCCGGCGTCGAGTTCCTCGCGGTGCCCGACTCCTACTACGACGACCCGGCGCTGCGGAAGCGCATCGGCGAGGTGCGGGTGCCGATCGAGACGCTCAAGGAGCACCGCATCCTGGTCGACCGGGACGAGGACGGCTACCTGCTGCAGATGTTCACCAAGCCGATCGGCGACCGCCCGACAGTGTTCTTCGAACTGATCGAGCGCCACGGCTCGCTCGGCTTCGGTAAGGGCAACTTCAAGGCGTTGTTCGAGGCCATCGAGCGAGAACAAGCACGAAGAGGCAATCTCTGAGGGTACGGCCACAATCCGGCGGCGAACCCAGTAAGGTCTCCCGAGAACTCACCGGGGTTTGACTTCAGGGAGAAGGGGGACGTCGTGACCAACCCGTACCCACAGCAGCCGTACGACCCGTACGGCCAGGGTCAGCAGGGCGGCTACGCCGCAGGCCCAGGCATGCCCGGCGCGTACGGTGCGCAGCCGCCCGGGCCGCCGCCGGACAACAACCTGGTGTGGGGCATTCTCACCACGGTCATGTGCTGCCTGCCGCTCGGCATCGTGTCGATCATCAAGGCCAACGAGGTCAACAAGCTCTGGTACCAGGGCCACTACGAGGCGGCGCAGAAGTCCGCGTCCGCTGCGGGTAAGTGGGCGATGTGGAGCGCGATCGCGTCGGTGGGGATCATCATCGTCGTGTTCGTGGTCTTCATCGCCGCTGGCGCGTTCTCGGTCAGCACGTACTCGTCGTACTAGCGACCCTGCCGTGACGACGATCGGCACCGGCCTCCGTGCCCTGACCGCCGACTACTCCGGACGACCGGTCCGAGGCGCGCGCGACACCCTGCGCGCTCTCGCCCCGCCACTGGCTGTCGCGGCTGGTGGCGTCGCCGTGTGCGCCGTCGTCGTGGCAGGCGACCCCACCACGCCGGGCGGCCCGCTGCCGGTGTGTCCGTCGAAGGCGCTGTTCGGCATCGTCTGCCCTGGCTGCGGCGGCATGCGCATGCTATACAGCGCGCTGCACGGCGACATCGGCGCCGCGCTGCACTACAACGCGGTGTCGTTCGTCATCGGGTTCATGCTGGTGTGGAGCATGGCGGCCTGGACGGTGGGCAGGCTGCGCGGCAGACGAATACGCACCTGGCTGCAAGGGCGCTGGGCGCCGCTGGCGTTCGCCGTAGTGTTCAGCGTGTGGTTCGTGATCAGGAATCTGCCGTTCGCGCCGTTCAACGCGCTGTATGTGTAGGGATGCTACGGCCGGTAGTAGACCTTGTCGCGCTGATGGGCGGTCTCGCTGTCGTGGCCGCCGCTGCGGACGGGCAGCTCACTCGCGTCCACACAGCCGCCGACCAGCTCAACGTGCTCGGCGTGGCGGATGTACGTGCCCGCGTCGGCGCAGGTGGCCTCTTGCACGGTGAAGAACGCTGCCCCGGTCAGGGCAACGGCTGAGGCCAGGCCGACGAGCACCGACGCCGCGCCCGTAGCGCGAGTTGCCCGCGATGCCCTGTTCCCCCTGATCATCCGTTCTCCCACGTCGACAGGTCGTTATGGTTGTCAGCGTACCCGGTCCCCCCTGGGCGACATGAGTCACGTCTCACACGTGGCATGATCCGCAGGTATGGACCTCGTCAGCATTGCCAAGATCGAGGCCGCTCGGGACCTGCTTTCCGACGTGGTGCGCGTAACACCGATGGAGCACGCAAGGGACCTCGCCCGACTGCACAACGGCGACGTCTACCTCAAGTGCGAGACGCTGCAGCGCACCGGGTCGTTCAAGATCAGGGGCGCATACACGCGCATCCACGGCCGCACCGCTGCAGAGCGGGAACGAGGCGTCGTCGCGGTCAGCGCGGGCAACCACGCACAGGGCGTCGCGCTGGCGGCCGCGCTGATCGGCATCCGCGCCACGGTGTTCATGCCGGAGCGCGCACCGCTGCCGAAGGTGGCCGCGACCAGGGGCTACGGCGCCGAGGTCCATCTCGTCGGCGAGGAGCTGACCGAGACGTTCGCCGCCGCGACGGCTTTCGCTGAGCGCGAGGGCGCGGTGTTCATCCACCCGTTCGACCACCCGGACATCATCGCTGGCCAGGGCACGGTCGGCCTGGAGATCCTGGACCAGGTGCCGAACGCAGCGACGGTGATCGTCCCGACCGGTGGTGGTGGGCTGCTCGCGGGCGTCGGCGCGGCGATGCGGGCCCGCAGGCCGGACGTGAAGGTGGTCGGCGTGCAGGCGTCGGGCGCTGCGGCGTACCCGCTGTCGCTGGCCGCGGGGCATCCGGTGCCGCTTGGCTCGACCAACACCATGGCCGACGGGATCGCGGTCGGCCAGCTCGGCGAGGTGAGCTTCGAGCACGTGGCCTCGCTGGCCAGCGACGTCGTCACGGTCAGCGAGGAGTCGCTCTCCCGCGCGGTGCTGCTATGTCTCGAACGCCGGAAACTGGTGGTGGAACCGGCCGGCGCGGCGGCTGTAGCGGCGCTGCTCGAGCATCCGCGCGCGTTCGAACCGCCGATCGTGGCGATCCTGTCCGGCGGCAACGTCGACCCGCTGCTCCTGCTGCGCATCATCCGGCACGGCATGACGGCAGGTGGCCGGTACCTGGCGCTGCGACTGCGGGTGCGCGACCGGCCGGGCTCGCTGGGTGCGCTGCTGACGCGGGTCGGTGAGCTGGGCGCCAACGTCCTCGACGTCGAGCACTCCAGGACGGCGGGCGCGCTGGAACTGGACGAGGTCGAGGTGTCGCTGAACCTGGAGACGCGCGGCCCTGAGCACCGCGCCGAGGTGGCCGCCGAGCTGCAGCACTCCGGCTACACGGTTGTGTCCTAAGCCAGCGCCGTTGCGCCCCCAAGGTACCGTCTCCTAGGCCAACGCCGCCGTCAGGTCGGCGACGAGGTCGTCTGCGTTCTCGATGCCGACGGAGATGCGCAGCAGCCCGGACGGCACCTGCAGCAGCGACCCGGCCACGCTGGCGTGCGTCATCCGGCCGGGGTGCTCGATCAGTGACTCGATGCCGCCCAGCGACTCCGCGAGGAGGAACAGCTTCGTCTTGGCCGCGACGTCGAGTGCCCGCTGCTCACCACCCGCCACGGTGAACGACACCATGCCACCGAACCGCCGCATCTGCTTCGCCGCGAGCACGTGACCCGGGTGGTGGTCCAGACCCGGGTAGTACACGTCGGAGATGCCCTCGTGCTCGGCGAGCGCCCGCGCGATCCGATCGGCGTTGTCGCAGTGTCGCTCCATCCGCACCGCGAGGGTCTTCATGCCGCGCAGTGTCAGCCAGCTGTCGAACGGTCCCGGCACCGCGCCGGCGGAGTTGCGCAGGAAGAACAGTTCCTCGCGCATCTCGTCGTCGTCGCACACCACCGCGCCGCCGACGACGTCGGAATGTCCGCCGAGGTACTTCGTCGTGGAGTGCACCACGATGTCCGCGCCGAGCCCGAGCGGCCGCTGCAGGTACGGCGTGGCGAAGGTGTTGTCGACGACCAGCCGCGCGCCCGCGCCGTGGGCGATGTCGGCGAGCCCTGCGATGTCGGCGATGCCGAGCAGTGGGTTGCTCGGCGTCTCGCACCACACGAGCTTGGTCTCCGGACGCAGCGCGGCACGCACCTCGTCGGGCGAGGACATGTCCGCGACGGTGTAGTCGACGCCCCAGCCGGTCAGCACCTTGTCGATGAGCCGGAAGGTGCCGCCGTAGGCGTCGTTGCCGAGCACCAGGTGGTCGCCGGGCCGCAGCACGACCCGCAGCACGGCGTCGCTGGCCGCCATGCCGGACGCGAACGCGACACAGTGCGCGGCGTCCTCCAGCGCGGCGAGCGCGTCCTCCATGACCGTGCGGGTAGGGTTGGCGGTGCGGGAGTACTCGTAGCCCTCCCTTGTGCCGCCGACGCCGTCCTGCGCGTAGGTCGACGTCTGGAAGATCGGCGTGATCACCGCACCGGTCCTGGGGTCAGGCTCCTGTCCGGCGTGGATCGCGCGGGTTTCGAATCCGAGGCGTGAGGTGTCGTCGACCATGGCTACGAGGGTATGCCGGGCTCACCCCCTCGGCAGCTGCGGCCCCTGGTACGGATATTCGGTCACGCCCCGCCGTGGCACCAGTGCGAGCACCAGCATCACGACGGCGAGCACCAGCGCGCTCACCGCGATGTACCGCACCTCGGTGTTCCCGGATTCCGTGAGGTCCGGCGTGACACCCAGCGGCGCTGTCGACGTCCTGAGCAGGACGTATCCAAGGCCGCCGATGCTCAGCACCGCGCCCGCCGCGACCGTCCATCGCCCCGACTCTCTGCGGGCGAGCAGCAGCACACCACCGCAGAGCAGCAGCGCGGAGATCACGACCAGCACAAGGAACACCACGGCACCGACCGGGTCAAGGGTGTCGGCACCGGCCAACTTGGCGCCGCCCACCAGCGCGAACAGGCCGCCGATCACGCCATACAGTACCGCGAGCACACCCGCGATCAGGGCGCACCAGTTCACCGGCCTCTCCCTCCCTGACGAGCCTGAGCCGCACGCCAGCGTCCCGGTCCGGGACGTCGGCGTGCGGCTCGGCGGGACAGCGCGACAGCGCAGCGAATGACGCCTTCACTGCACCCAACGCAGCGAAATCGTCATTCGCTGCGGGACGTCGATCAGCCCTGGTACGGCGGCTGGCCATAGCCGCCCTGCTGCTGGCCGTAGCCGGGCGGTGGGGCCTGCTGTGGGAACCCACCGGACGGCGGACCCTGCGGCGCACCCGGCTGCGGGAATCCGCCGGACGGCGGGCCTTGCGGCAGCATGCCGGGCTGGCCGTAGCCAGGAGGCGGCCCCTGCGGCGGCATCCCCGGCTGGCCGTAGCCAGGAGGCGGCCCCTGCGGCGGCATCCCCGGCTGGCCGTAGC
>WHUD01000117.1:14544-14869 GCA_009377385.1 Actinophytocola sp. | reverse complement strand
AAGCTGGCCAAGGCATCCGCCCTCAAGGCCCGCACCCAGACGATCAACCAGCTCAAGGCCGTGCTCGTCGCCGCCGACCCGGCTCTGCGCGAGGAGTTGGCGGGCCTGAGCAACCCCATTCTGTTCCGTCGCTGCGCACAACTCGAACCCGCCACGCCCAGCGATGTCACCAGCGCGGCGGCATACACCCTGCGACTGCTTGCCCGCCGGATCCACGAGCTGACCGGTGAGATCCACGACCTGGAACAGCAGATCACCGCTGCGGTCACCATACACACTCCGGTACTGCTGGAACGCCGCGGAATCGGCCCTGACAGCGCCGCAG
>WHUD01000117.1:0-14534 GCA_009377385.1 Actinophytocola sp. | reverse complement strand
CGGCGTACCCACGACTACGTCCGCCACGGAGTGACCAGCCTGTTCGCCGCGTTCGACATCGCCACCGGCGAGGTGATCTCCGAACTACACCGCCGCCACCGCGCGGTCGAGTTCAAGAAGTTTCTGGCCACGATCGACAAGAACGTCCCCGACGAGCTCGACGTGCACATCGTCTGCGACAACTACGGCACCCACAAGACCCCCGAGATCAACGCCTGGCTGGCCCGCCATCCCCGGTTCCACATGCACTTCACCCCCACCGGATCAAGCTGGATCAACCAGGTCGAACGCTTCTTCGGCCTGATCACCGACAAACTCATCCGCCGCGGCGTGCACACCTCCGTGCCCGCCCTCGAAGCCGACATCCGAAACTGGATCAAAAACTGGAACGACGACCCGAAGCCCTTCCGCTGGATCAAAACCCCGGACGAGATCCTCAATTCCCTACAAAAATATCTGACGCGAATCTCCGACGCAGAACACTAGAGCATTATCAGGCAGCGGTCGGCGTCGAGGTTGGCCAGTCGGAGGCCGAGCGCCCGGCCAGTGTGGATGGCGGGTCTCGATGTGCTGACGCAGCAGCACCACGTCGAGGATGACGTCGTTGCCGCCGGAACGGACGGCAGCAGCGTTCCAGCAGGCCCTGTACGACGCGGTGACCGAGTTCGTGCAGTTCAAAGAACGTGGACGCGTTCCTGCAGACGCTGGTCAGCGCGTCGCAGTCCTGACCAGCGGCCCGTGGCCGGCGCACGGTGCCGCCGGCTCCGGCATGGGGAGTAACGATGTCGGTATCGACGCCAACCGTGCCGCGGACGGCGGTTGGGACGCGCACGCGCCACCAGACACGACCGGCGGGTTTCTGGCGCCGCAACGGCTTCCGGCTCGCCGTGCTCGGGCCGAGCGTGTTCGTTGTCGCGATCTTCGTCTACGGCTTCATCGCCTACACCGCGCGCGTCTCCGCCTCGAAATGGGAAGGCTTCCTGCCCAACCTGGAGACCAGCGACCCACCGTGGCAGACGTATGGGGAGATGTTCGCCACTCCACGCTTCCAGGCCGACCTGCGCAACATCGTCGTGTTCACCGTGCTGTTCCTCGCGCTGGCCGTGCTCCTGGGTCTCGTGCTGGCGATCCTGGTGCACAACGTGCTCGCGGGCAGGGCGGTGTTCTGCACGATCTTCTTGTTCCCGTACGCGCTGTCGTTCATCGGCACCGGCGTCGTGTGGCGTTGGATCTTCACCCCGACCGCAGGAGCGAACCTCCTCGTACAGGCCGTTGGCATCGACGCTAAACCAGGATGGATCACCGACCCCACCGTCGCGGGTGACGGGTCGAGAGCGTTGCAAGCGATCCTGGTCGGCAGCGGGTTCATCCAGACCCAGTTCGGCATCCCGCTCGCGATCCCCGCCTTCGTCATCGCCGCATCCTGGCAGCTCGCCGGGTTCGCCATGGCCGTCTTCCTCGCGGCGCTCGGCACCATTCCCGAGGAGCTGCGGGAGGCCGCCTCACTCGACGGAGCGTCGTCCTGGCAGTACAACTGGCACGTCGTGCTGCCGCTGCTGCGCCCGACGATCGTGGTCGTGCTGGTCCTCGGACACGTCAGCCTCAAGAGCTTCGACCTCGTCTTCGCGATGTCCGGGCAAGGACCGGGATTCGCCACCGACGTCCCCGGCATCTTCGTGTTCGAGCAGACCTTCCGGGCGCTCAACTTCAACACCGGCGCGGCCGCGTCGATCGTGATGCTGGTGCTGGTCGCCGCCGTGATCGTGGGCTACCTCTACCGCAGCTACATGTGTGCGTCGGAGTGGCACCGACTCACCCACATCCAACACCGGCCGCAGGTATCGCTGCATTTCGACGGCAACGACCGTGCCGGCGACATCGTTGTGCTTCGCGGCAGGGCCACCGTGGCCGACGACGTGCAACCGCCCGATCAGAACAACGCCTACCTCGAAAATTATCGCGACAGCATGCGACGGGGCAGCGGCAGTGTCGCAGCGTTCGCCGTGGCATATCCTGTGCCGGTACGGGTCGAGATCGACCGTGTCCGCAGATTCTGATGCCGGGGCCCTGACTAACGACTAAGATCCACGACATCGAACGATGCGGCCGCGGGGCCAGTTCGAAGCCGATTCCGGAACTCACCGTCGTCTGGCCGCCACCGTGGTCCGCCCGGCGTAATTCTGCCCGAATTACTGTCCGGGTTCACCTATCGTGGATCTGGGTGCGGGCTCGGGCGCGGCGGTGGGTGATCCAGTGCCTGCGGTCTGTACCTTGTCCCATACGGCGTGGAAGCGGTCGGCGGCGGCGTCCTGGGGTGGCGTCAGCAGGCTGACGACGACCAGTGTGGCGGCACCGATGGTCACTCCCCAGAACACCGGCTGCAATCCCGCCACCGCCGGGTACCAGCCGAGGTAGCCAGTGATGGCGAGGGCCTGACCGACGACGAGGCTGGCCATGGCGCCCCACTTCGTCGCCCGCCGCCAGAAGATGCCCGCGATGAGCAGCGGGTAGAACACTGCGAAGCCGGTGAACGCGAACTCCGCGACGTCGAAGATGCCTGGCATGTCCAAAAGAGACATCGCGTAGGTGAGCGCGAGCAGCGCCAGCACGAACACCCGCGCCGAGCGCACCTGCGACGTCGGCGTGCTGCCGCGCTGGTAGCGGCCGACGATGTCGCGGCTGAGCATATTGCTCAGCGTGAGCACCTGCGCGTCCATCGAGGACATGACGATCGCGAGCAGCGCGACCAAGCCGAAGGCAGCAACCCAGTCCGGCAGCAGCTGCCCGGTCAGCACGAAGATAGCCGAGTCGGCCTCGGCGCCGACAAGCCCGGGCACCAGCGACGCGCTCCACAGCCCGAGCAGAATGGCGGGCACCCAGGTCAGCACCAGCGCGACCGGGTAGACGATCCCGGACACGCGCAGGTCCTTGCTGCTTCTGGCAGAGATCATCCGAATCCACACGAACGGGAACGCGAAGATGATGAAGGAGAACAGGATCAGCTGACTGATGGTCGCGCCGACGCTGAACGGGCCATCCCAGCTGCGGGTGAGCAACTGCGGATTCTCACGCTGCAGCGTGTCGGCGATCCTGCCGGTGCCGCCCGCCGCGTTGGCCACGAGCACCACGGCGAGCAGCAGGAATGCCATGAACAGCACGGCCTGCGCGGTGTTGGTCCACGCGGTGCCCTTCATGCCGCCCGCCCAGGTGTAGTACGCGACGACGACGGTGACCGCGAGCCCCCCGGCCCAGTACGGGATGGTGCCGCCGGTGAAGCTCTCTAGCGCGCGGCCGCCGCCGATGACGCCGGTGAGGACGTACGGGATCGTCCAGCCTACGAACCCGAGGAACATCAGCACCGCGAGACCGTCGCTCTGGAAGCGCTCGCGGTAGAACTCCACCGGCGTGATGTAGCCGTACCGGCGCGCGACCAGCCAGCACCGGTAGCCGAAGTAGAACGACAGCGGCATCACGAACAGCAGCGGCCCGGCCAGCATGAGCCAGATGCTGACGCCACCGTGGTAGGCGACGCCGGGCAGGCCGAGCATGACGAACGCGGTCATGTTGGTGCCGAAGATCGCGGCGAACAGCACGAAGCGCCGCAGGCCTCGGTCGGCGACGAAGTAGCTCTCTGCGTCCCCGCTGGTACGGGTCGCTGCGGCGCGGCCGAGCGCGACCATCAACACCACGAACGCGGCAGCACCGACGAGGATGAGGGCGGTTTGCGACATGGTCGGTCTCTTTCTCGGGTAGGCGAGGTGGTGCTCAGTCGTGCCGGTGGGGCCAGATGAGGCGGAACACGCCCCACAGCGCGGCCATCGACAACGCGGCATAGCCGAGGAAGTAGGAGAACTGGATCGGCATGCCCAGCAGGACGGGTTCGATCGCCGAGCCCAGCCAGCCGGTCCACTGCAGTACCAGCATGACGAGCACGATCACGCTCGCGGCGACGACACGGGTGCGGTCCACTTCAGACCTCGCTTCAGTGAGTAGGCGGTGTCTCAGCAGAGAAGATACATCTAATCGACGGCCGTGTCAATAACGACACATAAAGTCATTGGCCGAGGGTGGCGTTCGGTCGATATGGCTGGCCGAGGGCAACCCTCGGCCAGCACTACTCGGGCGCGACCTCGTCGACGTACTGCTCGGCGGGTTGCTGCAGCAGATCGTGCGCCTCGATGAAGACGTCGTGGGCGTGGCGCCCGGCCCACCGTTGCGGCAGCAGTTCGACGGGCAGGTCCGGGTCCCGGAACGGGAACTTGCGGTAGTCGTAGGTCAGCTTCATCCGCTCGACCAGCGCCTCCTTGCCGGTCAGCGTGCCGCGCCGGTACGTCGTCAGTCGGGGCTCATAGGCGGCGAGGAAGTCGTTGTAGTCGGCGTTGAGCCCGTCGAGGTCCCAGCAGTGGGCCGCCATCTCCCTGTCGACGTCGATACCGCCGGACTGACAGGTCAGCAGGTTCAGCCGGACGGCGGGCTCGTCGGCGAAGTGGTCGGTGATCTGCCGCAGCCGGTCGTGCGGGCACACGTAGGTCGACGCCGCGAGCGGACCGAACCCGAGCCAGGCGAGGTCCTTGCGCACCCGGTCCCGCACGCCGCGCTCGGCCTCGAGGACCGAGTAGATCACCATGTACCAGTGCCCGTCCCACGGCTCACGCGCCCGGGTGAAGATCCGCTCGCGCCCCTCGTTGAGCATCTGCAGGCTGCGACTGTTGAGCGCGTACGACGTCTCCCTGCCGTCCTTGTGCGCGTCGAACCAGCCCTCCTTGCGCAGCCGGGCCATCACCACACGCACCGTGCTGTCGCCGACGTCGAAGCAGCCCATCAGCGCGCTGAGTGTCCGCAGGCGGGCGGCGCCGCCTCGGTAGCGGATGTAGTCACCGAACAGGTCGAACACGATCGACCTCGGCCGCATGCGCTCCTCCTTGCCCGGCCCTGGCTGGTGCCCGAGTGTCCCACGGGAACCCGCGTCGCGACGCCGAGGCGCGGGGTGCGTGTCCCCTGTGGTCTGCGGCTGATCGTGCCGAATCACTGACGGTCGTTGCATAGCTGGCACATACTACCCGCTGTCTCGGCGGAAGCTCCGACGATGTGGTCACCCGGAGGGTGAGCCGCTTCGGCTTGACGGACTACATGCGTAGCGTTCTACTTACGACCGTCTCAATTATGACACTAATAAGGAGTCGACGATGACAGCACCGAGGTGGCAGCACGGCCGCCGCGTTCTCCTCCCGGTCATGGAGGTGGCGCTGGCCGCCTCGCCGCTGGCCATGGGTGACGCGGCAGGCGCGGGAGTGCACCGGCGACCGGAGTGCCTGGCGTGCCGACGCGGGGCCCGCGATCCTGCACGCCCCGCCGCCCCGCGCGCCGCAGCTGGAGAACATCAGAGTCTGGCGCGCCAAACCGACTCAGGTGTGTCTGACGAGCGCGTACCGCGCCGGGGAGTTCCTCTACCAGGGCTGCCTGCGGGACCGACCAGGGCGGCGGGGCGCCGCTGGAGTGGCCCGCGAGCACCATGCTCAAGGCCTACACCTATCCGGAGAACCCCGCCTACCGCGCCAACGCGGCGGACCTGGTCGAGCTGCGCGCCACGCCGCACGGCGACGCGACGGCCTTCCGCATCACCTACAACACCATGACCGACCCCGGCCTGGTCGCCACCACCATCGCGCTCGGCTCCTCAGTGCACCCACGCCAGGCGCCGCCCGGCGCGAACGCGGCCACCGGCCAGCAGACCGGCACGCTGCCCGCGACGGTCGACGTCGAGCGCAGGCAGGCCAAGGTCCGGGCGCCCACGGACGTGTTCGACCCGACCAGCAGGACGGTCCGCCTCGCCGCCGCCACCGGCCTGTGGGACACCGAACGCGGCCGGTACCTGGTGCCGCAGCCGACCGCGGACGCCGACACCCGGGCGGCGCGGCGGTCGGGGACAGCATCCCGTCGGCGTTCTTCGACGTTGCCTTCCGCTACGACGAGCCGATGGACAGCGCCTGGCGCGACCGGCTGCAGAAGCAGGCCATCGCGCGCGGCGACATCAGCCAGTTCCACGCCGAGGCGGACTTCACCAAGCTGGCACGGCGGGTCAACGACGACATGACCGGCCAGCGCGGCGGTGTGCCCAGGACGGGCTGTATTCACCGCATCTAACCGACCCACTTCGAGAACAGCAGGCGGCTACCCGGCGACCCCGGTGGCCCGCCGGTCGGGGCGTCCTGCCGGACCCGCCGGCGGCGCCACGGCGGAACGCGCTGGCGGTTACCGTCAGCAACATCGCCGCGCTGGTCATCGACCCGGCACAGGCACGCGTCAGCTGCGACGCGACGTTGGACGTCACCACCGACGGTCCGGTCGAGGTGAGGCTGCTGGGCGGCGAACCCCGCCGCTTCGGCTAGCGTGCGGCTGGGTGGCCCTCGGTAGGTGGGTACCACCGAGGGCCACCTCCGGCACGTCTCGAGCGCCCACTTTCGTAGTCGTCAAAGGGTGTCAAGGATGTAACGGCCGTGGTAGATTTGACGCGCAAGCGTTGCTGAGATGAGGTGCGGATGGTTTCGCGGATCGCGTGTGTCGGCGGGGGACCGGGCGGCCTGTTCTTCGCCACCCTGATCAAGCAGGCGATGCCCGACGTCGAAGTCACCGTCTTCGAGCGCAACCGACGTGAAGACACCTTCGGCTTCGGCGTCGTGTTCTCCGACGCCACCCTGGCAGGCATCCACGAGGCCGACCCAGTGCTGCTGCGCGGTCTGCGCGATCACGGCAGGCACTGGGACCGCATCGAGGTGCGACTCAACGGCCAGCGACTCCGCTGCGGCGGCAACGGCATGGCGGCCATCCACCGCAAGACGTTGCTGTCACTGCTGCAGGACCGCGCCGTCGAGGTGGGCGTCGACCTGCGCTTCGAGACCGAGGTCGCCGAACTGTCCGAGTTGGACGGTTACGATCTCGTCGTCGCCGCCGACGGCGCGAACTCCCGCATCGGCGCCGAACTGGCCGATGCCCTCGCGCCGAGCGCGGAGGTCGCGACCGCGAAGTTCATCTGGTTCGGCACCAGCTACCTGTTCGAGGGTCTGACGTTCGTCCACGAACGGAGCCCGCACGGCGTGTTCGCCGTGCACGGTTACCCGATCAGCGACACGATCAGCACCTTCATCGTCGAGACCGACGAGGAATCCTGGCGCGCGGCGGGGCTGGATGAGTTCGACACCAGCCAGCCCCCCGGTCCCAGCGACGAGAAAACCCAACGCTACCTGGAGAAGCTGTTCGCGGAACAGATCGACGGGCATCCGCTGCTCACCAACAACTCCCGCTGGGGCAACTTCCGCACCCGCAGGGCGCGCTCCTGGCACCACGGCAACGTCGTGTTGCTCGGCGATGCCGCCCACACCGCCCACTTCTCGGTCGGCTCGGGCACCAAGATGGCCATGGAGGACGCGATCGCCCTCGCCGAAGCCCTGACGGCGACACCGGACGACGTCGAGAAGGCGCTGCACGGCTACGAGCACGTGCGCAGTCCCCAGGTCGCCAAGATCCAAGATTCGGCGCGACCCAGCCTGTCGTGGTGGGAGCACTTCGGGCGCTACCACGACGCATTCGAGCCGACACAGTTCGCCTTCCACTTCCTGTCCCGCAGCATCGGCCGGGGCAAGCTCGCCCGACGTGATCCGGAGTTCGTCGCGACCGCCGAGCAGAGCTGGCGCGCACGCCACGACGGCCACGATGTGCTGGACACCCCACTTGAGCTGGACGGCGTACGGCTCAGCGGCCGGTTCCTGACTCACGACGTCTCGCTCGGCGCACGGGTTATGCGGCTGGCAGCCCCCGACGACGAGGCAGGACTGCCCGCCGTGTTCGACGAGGTGGCGGTCCGGCGGCCGAGCGTGCTGATCGTCCACTCCGGAACGTCGTTGACGCGTGCGCTGCTGTCCGAACAGGCTCGACTGGTGCACGGTGTCCCCACACTGCTGGTGGAGCCGGACGCCGACGCCGACCGCGCCGCGACCCTGGTGCTGTCCGGGCGGGCCGACGCCGTCGCCACTGAGGGGGTGGGGGTGTGGTGAGGACTGCTTGCAGGTCCGAACCATCGGATGCCGCGCCGGACCTGCGCGCGCTATTCGCCCCGCAGGCCGTCGCCGTGATTGGCGCGTCGCGGCACGGCAGCAAGCTCGGCGCCGTGATGGCCCGGTCCCTCGCCAGCTATCCCGGCGGATGCCTGCTGGTCAACTCCCGCAACACCGAGCCGGCGGCGCGCGTGTACGGCTCGGTCGCCGGGGCGGTGGCAGAGACCGGACAGCCCGTCGACCTCGCGGTGCTCTGCGTGCCCGCGTCGGCCTCCGCCGCCGCGCTTGCCGACGCCGCCGACGCCGGGGTGCGCGCCGCCGTGGCCTGCGCGGGCGGCTTCAGCGAGACCGGCGACACGGGCGCGGCGCACGAGCGCGCGCTCGCCGACGTCGTCACCGCCACCGGGGTCCGACTGCTCGGGCCGAACACCTCCGGCTTCGTCGCCCCGGAACGCGGCCTGACGGCCAGCTTCGTCCCCGCCGCCGCCCAGGTGCCGTCCGGCCCGGTCGGCGTGGTCGCCGCCAGCGGCGGGGTCAACCACGCACTGGCGTTCGCGCTGGCCAACGCGGGCACCGGCGTCAGCGTCGCGGCGGGCATCGGCACCGGCATCGACGTCACCGCCGCCGACGTCGTCGAGTACCTTGCCGCCGACCCCGCAACCGCCGCCATCGCACTGCACGTCGAGACCGTCCCGGACGGTCCACGCCTGCTCGCCGCCGTCCGCGCCGCGGCCGCCGCCAAGCCTGTGGTCGCGCTGGTCGTCGGACGCAGCGACGTCGCCGACTTCGCTCGCTCGCACACCGGGGCGCTCGCGACGTCGTGGCGCACCACCCGGGCGGCGCTGCGGCAGGCGGGTGCTGTGGTGGTCGACGACGAGCGCGAGTTGGTCGACGCCGTCACCGCGCTGTCCCGCACGCGGCTGGCGCCATCGGCTGACCCTGGCGTCGGGGTGGTGACCGCGCAGGCCGGACCTGGACTGCTGCTGGCGGACCGGCTCCGGGCCGACGGCCTGCGACTCCCGGAGCTGTCCGAGCCGACCCGCGCGCGAATCGCCGAGGTACTGCCGCCGCTGACCTACCAGCGCAACCCGGTCGACACCGGCAGGCCGGAGGCCTCCTTCGCCACCGTGCTGCGGGCGGTCGCCGACGACCCCGCCGTCGACGTCGTCGTCTCCTACACACTGTCCGAACCGGACACACTCGACCTGACCAGCGTCGCCCAGGACGCTGGGCTGCCCGGCGACGTCCCCGCCGTCGTGACCATCGGCGGACGGGCCGAGGAGACCGACGCGGTGCGTGCGCAGTTGCACAAGATCGGCGTACCCGCGCTGACCAGCCCCGCCGCGGCGGCGAACGCGGTCCGCGCGCTGGTCGCCGACGCCCAGGCCCGCCACCGCGCCGCCGCGCCAAAAACCACCCCTACGCTGGTGCTCCCTGTTCCGGCGGGCCCACTGGACGAGGCGCAGGCGAAGGCGTACCTGACCGAGCTGGGCATCCGCATCCCGGACAGCCGGGTGTGCACGTCGCTGACGCAGGCGCGCGCGGCGCTCGCCGCACTCGGCGGGGAGGTCGCGGTCAAGCTGCTCGACGCCGAGGTGACGCACAAGACCGAGGTCGGGGGAGTGCATCTCGGCGTGCGCACCCAGGAGCAGCTTGCTGAGGCCGTGCGCTCCCTGGCGCGCATCGGCGCTACCCGCTACTTGGTCGAGGCGATGGCCCCGCCCGGCGTCGAGTTGGTTGTCGGGGGGCGCCGCGACCCGGTGTTCGGGCCGGTGGTGCTGGTCGGGCTCGGCGGGACCACTGCGGAGGCGCTGGCCGACGTCACCATCCGAGTCGCGCCAGTGAGCAGCGCCGAGGCCACCGCCATGCCCGGCGAGCTGGCGGGCAGTGCGCTCCTGGACGGCTGGCGCGGCGGCCCCGTGCTCGACCGCGACGAACTTGCCCACGTCGTGACGACGGTGGGCGCCGCTCTTGTCGCGCATCCCGAAGTGGACGAGATTGAGATCAACCCGCTGCGCGTGACCGGGTCCGGACTGCTGGCCCTTGACGCCGTCATCACCAGGACACAGGAGGAGCCGTGAGGACTGCTCGCAGGTCCGAACCATCGGACACGAGGACTGCTCGCAGGTCCGAACCATCGGACACGAGGAGAACCGACGTCGTGTCTCCCACCAGCGCCGGAGTGGTGCCGTGGCCGCCCGAGGTCGCCGCCCGCTACCGCGCCGCAGGCTACTGGCAGGACGTGCCGCTGGCCGCGCACGTCTACGCGCAGGCCGACGCCACCCCGGACGCGGTCGCCGTGGTCGACGGTGCGCTGCGGCTGACCTACGCCGATCTCGTGGCGCGCGCCGACGGCGCCGCGGTGCGGCTGCGCGAGCTGGGACTGCGGCCCGACGATCGCATCGTCGTGCAGCTGCCCAACGGCTGGGAGTTCGTCGTGCTGACCCTGGCGTGCCTGCGGCTGGGCGTGGTGCCGGTGATGGCGCTGCCCGCGCATCGCGGCCACGAGCTGACCTACCTCGCCGAGCACGCCGAGGCCAGGGCCATCGCGGTGCCCGGCGTGGTGAAGGACTTCGACCACGAGGCCATGGCGCACGACATCGCCTCGTGCAGCGGCACCGTCGAGCACGTGCTGGTCGCCGCAGACGCGGTGGGTCCGGACAGTGTCGACCTCCGGGCGCTGTGCGCGCCAGCCGATGCTCGCTCCGATGTGGACGCCAGCCCGCCCGATCCGGCGAGCGTCGCGGTGTTACTGCTCTCCGGCGGCACCACCGGGCTGCCGAAGCTGATCGCCCGCACCCACAACGACTACGCCTACAACGCCAAGCAGGCTGGCGCGGTGTGCGGCTTCGGGCCGGACACCGTGTACCTCGGCGTGTTGCCGCTATCGCACAACTTCCCGCTGGCGTGCCCCGGCATCCTCGGCGCGTTCCTGGTTGGCGGGACGGTCGTCGTCGCCCCGTCGCCGGACCCGGCGAAGGTGTTCGACCTGATCGAGCGCGAAGGCGTCACCGTCACCGCGGCGGTGCCCGCCGTCGCACAGCAGTGGCTGGAGTACCGGGAGGCCGGTGACCGCCACGACCTGAGCAGCCTGCGTGTGCTGCAGGTCGGCGGGGCGCGGTTCGCCGACGAGGTGGCCCGCCGTGTCCGGCCGGTGCTCGGCTGCACGCTGCAGCAGGTGTTCGGCATGGCCGAGGGGCTGCTCAACTACACCCGGCTCGACGACCCGGACGAGGTCATCGAACACACCCAGGGCAGGCCGATGTGCGAGGCCGACGAGATGATGGTCGTCGACGAGTCCGACCGCCCGGGGCCGCCGGGCGAGCCGGGCGTGCTCCTCACTCGCGGCCCGTACACGCCGCGCGGCTACTACCGCGCCGCCGAGCAGAACGCGAAGGCCTTCACCCCGGACGGCTGGTACCGCACCGGCGACATCGTGCGGCTGCGCCAGGACGGCAACCTCGTGGTGGAAGGCCGCGACAAGGACATGATCAACCGCGCGGGGGAGAAGGTCTCCGCCGAAGAGGTGGAGAACTTCGCTTACCAGCTACCCGCCGTGAGCCTGGCCGCCGCCGTCGCCATGCCCGATCCCGACGTCGGCGAGCGGGTGTGCCTCTACGTCGTCCCGCAGCCTGGCTCGCGTATCGCGCTGGACGACGTCCGTGCGGTGATGGAGACGGCGGGTGCGGCCAGGTTCAAGTGGCCAGAACGTCTCGTGACGGTCGACGAGCTACCGACAACCAAGGTCGGCAAGATCGACAAGAAGGCGCTGCGCGCCGACATCGCACGCCGCATCACGGACGACGACGCCCCGGCGAGGTGAGGTTGCGGGTCGACGCGACGACATTCTCGCGAGTGGCGGACCGCGTATCCTTGCAGTAAACAGAGCGGTCGGGGCAGGCGGTTGCTCGCTCACCGCTCTTACGTCGAGGTTGCCTCACTTGTGGCTCGCTACCCAGCCGCGATAGGCGGTGAACGGCAGGGCAAAGTGCCCGCTCGGCGCCATATCCATCACCCGAATGAGTGACGATTCGTCGCATGGCGGCGTCAAGACTTTGGCCAGACCACCGCGCGCTGAGAGCGAGGTAAAGTTTAAACACATGCAACAAAGTTTCTCTAAGGGGTTTACAGCAGCAGCTTCGCGAAGCATGATCTGAGTCACATATCGGCCTGCGTTTTGCCGACGACACAGGACTGTTCGCTAGGAGAAGCCATGGCGCCAACCGCGATGTCCACGTTGTGGACTCAGGGGCAACTGTTCTCGCAGCAAGATCCAATCTTTCCGGACCAGGTGACGACCAACTCGGTCGTACAAAACATCGTGTATGCATCGGGCACCGTTGGCGCGATCTTCGTCGTCGCCGGCCTGCTACTTGTCTCCCTCGGCGGGGTCAGGCGGGTGAATGTCTTCGACGCCGTGATCCAGAAGCTTCTCGGGTTCTTCATCGGGTTCGCGGTGTACTTCCTGATCGGATTCGCGATTTGGAACTGGCAGTACTACGTGGCCTTCGAGGTGGCGAACCCGTACTGGCAGTCGATCGCGGACTGGTGGCTGGGCGGCGCGCTTGCCAACGACCTCGCCCAGAACGTCGACCCCGAGGCGGGGATGGGCGCCGCGCTGAACAACCAGCAGATCTTCATCTTCTTCCTCGCCTGCTTCGCAGGGATCATCAACATACTGATCCACTTCGGCTGCGAGGAGCGGATCAAGCCGTCCGCGTACTATGTCATCTCGGTCGTCACCGCCATCGTGTCGTCCGTGCTGAGCTGGTTGACCTGGGGATCGGTCGGTCCGCTGACCAACCTGGGCTACCACGACTTCTTCGGCTCGGGGTTCGTCTACGTGTTCGCCGGCGCGGTCGGTGTGTACCTGACGCGCCGGGTGGGGAAGCGCGCAGGCATGTATCGGTCGCACCCGCGGTTCGGGGACTACCGCAACTACAACCTCGGCCTAGCGGCTATCGGCGTTGTCGTGATCTTCGCGGGGCTGCCGATGGTGATCGTGTCCTGCGGGTTCTTCTTCGACCCGGGGGCGCTGTTCGTCAGCGTCACCATGTCCGACACCAGTATCGGTGTCGCGCTCAACAACTACGCCCTCGCCTGGGCAGGTGGGGCGCTGACCGGAGCGGTGATCGCCTACCGGACGAAGAGCTATATCTACACCCTGCTCGGTCCGCTGGCCGGTTACCTGTCAGGGGCACCGGCGTTCGACGTCTACAAGCCGTGGCAGATGTTCCTGGTCGCGCTCTTCGCCCCGGTGGTCGCGTACCTGTTCTACGAGTGGACGCAGCGTCGCGAGCATGACGAGCACAAGCTCGGTCCGCTGTTCCTCGCCGCGGGTTCCTACGGGATCATCATGGTCGGCTTGGTCCAGTGGGGCACGCCGCGAAGCGGGTACTTCGGTGTCGAGTCTGGTCCCTTCGCGTTCCAGCACGCCGAGATCAACGTCCTGTGGCAGCTGCTCGGCCTGGCAGTGGCCGTGGCCATGGGCTTCGTGACGGCCGCGGTGCTGTCGTTCATTCTTGAGCGGACCAGTGGCCTTCGGGTGTCCGAAGAGGTCGAGGTCAGCGGGTTCGACCGGCACTACTGGGACGTGGTGCACGATGTTGAGCCGCAAACCAACCCGGCCGCCGTCGCACCGGGTGACGGCGACGGCGCGTCTGCCGGTGTGGAGTCCACCATCAGGGATGTCGGCAAGGTCGGTAAGTAAAGTGTGATCCATGCGGCCGGCGGCAGTGGTTACTGCCGCCGGCCGCATGGCTGAGGCAAGAGTTGACGGCTACGGCGCCACGCCCACCTGGCCGCTGGGTTCCGGCGCCGCTGGTTCGACGTCCGGCTGCTTCTGTTGCGGCCGCCGGAACTCGCCGGTCATCAGCATGTGGGCGACCAACGCGGTCGCGGTCGCCGGGAGCGTGCCGGGATGTGCGACGAGGTGCCAGTCGCGGGGCAGCGGTGTCTTCGGCAGCGGGACTTCGACGAGCGTGCCGTCGCCGAGCTCGCGGAGCACGGCGTCGCGGGAGATGAGGGTGACGCCGAGCCCTGCGATCACCGCCTCCCGGATCGCCGCGTTGGACCCGACCGTCAGGCTGCGGGGCGCGCTTGGCAGCTCCAATCCTTCGAGGAACCGCTCCGTCGTCTCGCGGGTGCCCGAGCCCTTCTCCCGCAGCAGCCACGTCTGCCGGTCCGCCCAGCCGACCAGGTCGCTGCGGTCAGCGGGGCTGACGCCGTCCCCGGGGGCCACGATGATCAGTTCGTGCGGGCGGACACCGAGCACGGCGACGTCCCTGCGAGCGGTCGTCCTGCCGCCGAGCAGCAGGTCCACCTCCCTGCGGTCGAGCAGCGCCCGCACCCGCTCGCGGTTGCCGACCTCCAGCTGGATGCCGATCTGCGGATGACGCTTGCGGAAGCTCGCGAGCAGTCGAGGCAGGATCTGCTCACCCGCCGTGGTCACCGCGGCCATGCGTAGCACGCCGCGCTCCGGGT
>WHUD01000116.1 GCA_009377385.1 Actinophytocola sp. | reverse complement strand
GTGAAGGTGCAACCGAGCGTCAAGAAGATCTGCGACAAGTGCAGGGTGATCCGCCGCCACGGCCGGATCATGGTGATCTGCGACAACCTGCGACACAAGCAGCGGCAGGGCTGATCACGCCTGACAGTCGGTTGATCGGAGACGACAACTACATCCACCTCCCCGCACCTGCCTCGGTAGCGCGAGCCGCCGAGGTTCACCCCCGGACTTCAGGCCGGGGCCGGGACACCACGGGTGAAAGCCTGTGGCCGACGGCGAGTCGGTCCCGGAACGGACGGGGAGCACACCTGAAGACACGACAGCAACTAAGGAGCAGACGCGCCAATGGCACGACTCGCAGGCGTCGACCTCCCCCGCGAAAAGCGGCTGGAGATCGCGCTGACCTATATCTACGGCATCGGCCGTACTCGCGCGCAGAGCGTCGTCGCGGCGACGGAGCTGAACCCGGACACCCGGGTTCGCGACCTCACCGACGACGACGTCGCCAAGCTGCGGGACTACATCGAGGGTAACTTCACGGTCGAGGGTGACCTTCGCCGCGAGGTGAACGCCGACATCCGTCGCAAGATCGAGATCGGATGTTATGAGGGGCTGCGCTGGCGGCGCGGGCTTCCGGTGCGCGGACAGCGCACGAAGACCAACGCGCGCACGCGCAAGGGCCCGAAGAAGACCGTCGCAGGCAAGAAGAAGGCACGGTAACCGTGGGCGTTCAAGGCAGGAAGGTCGTGCGCATGGCTCGCAGCCAGCGGCGCGGCACGTGTGTATCGGCTCGGGCGCTCTACGCGCGCCCCATGGCGTTGCGTCAGCTCTACACCGACGCAGGCACCGTGATCCGCAAGAGCCAGCAAGAAGCCGCTGCGGCCGCAGACCAGAAGAACTCGCGCTGAAACAGGAGTAACCTCAACGATGCCACCCAAGGCTCGCGCCGGGGCCAAGAAGGTCAGGCGCAAGGAAAAGAAGAATATCGCGCATGGTCATGCGCACATCAAGAGCACTTTCAACAACACCATCGTCTCCATCACCGACCCGAACGGCGCGGTGATCTCGTGGGCCTCGTCCGGTCACGTCGGCTTCAAGGGTTCCCGTAAGTCCACGCCGTACGCCGCGCAGATGGCAGCCGAGAACGCCGCCCGCAAGGCCGCGGAGCACGGCATGAAGAAGGTTGACGTCTTCGTCAAGGGCCCCGGCTCCGGCAGGGAGACGGCGATCCGTTCGCTGCAGGCGGCTGGCCTCGAGGTCGGCACCATCCAGGACGTGACCCCGCAGCCGCACAACGGCTGCCGCCCGCCGAAGCGGCGCAGGGTCTGACGAGCGGGAACGGAGGAGCAAGAACATGGCACGTTACACCGGACCCGCGACTCGGAAGTCGCGTCGACTCAAGGTCGACCTCGTCGGCGGCGACAAGGCTTTCGAGCGTCGCCCCTACCCGCCGGGCCAGCACGGCCGTGGCCGGATCAAGGAGAGCGAGTACCTGCTCCAGCTGCAGGAGAAGCAGAAGGCGCGCTTCACCTACGGCATCCTGGAGCGGCAGTTCCGCCGGTACTACGAGGAAGCCGTTCGTCGCCAGGGCAAGACGGGTGAGAACCTGCTGCAGATCCTGGAAACGCGGCTGGACAACGTCGTGTACCGCGCTGGCATCGCCCGCACGCGTCGGCAGGCGCGGCAGCTTGTCAGCCACGGCCACTTCATTGTCAACGGCAAGAAGGTCAACATCCCGAGCTATCGGGTCAGCAAGTTCGACATCATCGACATCAAGCCGAAGTCGATGAACATGCTGCCGTTCGTCGCGGCGAAGGAGTCCTTCGGTGACCGGCCGATCCCCGGCTGGCTGCAGGTCGTCCCGTCGTCGCTGCGGGTGCTGGTGCACCAGCTCCCCGAGCGCGCGCAGATCGACGTTCCGGTCCAGGAACAGCTGATCGTCGAGCTCTACTCGAAGTAACCACCTGCGGGGGGCTCCGCCCCCCGCATGCCCCCACCCGCAGGGGGCTCCGCCCCCCGCGAATCCCCCAACGGCTGGTCCCGTTGGGGGTGTGGGGAACACGGAGCCCGCCTTCGGCGGGTACACCCGAAACACGTTTCGGGTGATAAAGAAACCCGGCGTCAAATAGCGGGCGTCGGCAGGAAAGGAAGATTGACAGTGCTGATTTCGCAGCGACCGAGCCTCTCAGAGGAGGCGGTCACCGAGACGCGCTCCCGGTTCATGCTGGAACCGCTTGAGCCCGGCTTCGGCTACACCCTCGGCAACTCGATCCGCAGGACGCTGCTGTCGTCCATCCCGGGCGCAGCCGTGACGAGCATCCGCATCGACGGCGTGCTGCACGAGTTCACCACGGTCCCCGGGGTCAAGGAGGACGTCACCGACATCATCCTGAACCTCAAGGAGCTGGTCATCTCGTCCGAGGAGGACGAGCCGGTGACCATGTACCTGCGCAAGCAGGGCCCCGGCGATGTGACCGCGGCCGACATCGTGCCGCCTGCCGGTGTCACGGTGCACAACCCTGACCTGCACATCGCATCGCTCAACGGCAAGGGCAAGCTCGAGGTCGAGCTGGTTGTCGAGCGTGGTCGTGGCTACGTGCCAGCGGCGCAGAACAAGGAGTCCGGTGCCGAGATCGGTCGCATTCCGGTCGACTCGATCTACTCGCCGGTCCTGAAGGTGACCTACAAGGTCGAGGCGACCCGTGTCGAGCAGCGCACCGACTTCGACAAGCTTATCGTCGACGTCGAGACCAAGCCGTCGATCACCCCGAGGGACGCCGTCGCGTCCGCTGGCAAGACGCTGGTCGAGCTGTTCGGGCTCGCCCGCGAGCTCAACGTCGACGCAGAGGGCATCGAGATCGGGCCGTCGCCGCAGGAAGCCGACACCATCGCCGCCTACGCGATGCCGATCGAGGACCTGGACCTCACGGTGCGGTCCTACAACTGCCTCAAGCGCGAGGGCATCCACACCGTCGGCGAGCTGGTGTCCCGCAGCGAGGCGGACCTGCTCGACATCCGCAACTTCGGCGCGAAGTCGATCGACGAGGTCAAGATGAAGCTCGTCGGCCTCGGCCTCACCCTCAAGGACAGCCCGCCCGGGTTCGACCCGACCGCTGCCGCCGCCAGCTACGAGGGCGAAGGCTGGTCGGCTGGTCCCACGGTCGGTGGGTTGTCGGACAACGGCAGTGACCTCGGTGACGACGGTCAGGATTACGCAGAGACGGAGCAGCTGTAATGCCCACGCCAACCAAGGGCCCACGCCTCGGCGGTTCGCCGTCCCACGAACGGCTGATGCTGGCCAACCTGGCCACTTCGCTCTTCGAGCACGGCAAGATCACAACGACCGAGGCGAAGGCGAAGCGGGTCCGCCCGCTGGCCGAGAAGCTGATCACCAAGGCCAAGCGCGGTGACCTGCACAACCGGCGTCAGATCCAGCGGGTCATCCGCGACAAGGACGTCGTGCACAAGCTGATGGCCGAGATCGGCCCGTTCTACACCGACCGCAACGGCGGCTACCTGCGCATCACCAAGACGCTGCCGCGTAAGGGTGACAACGCGCCGATGGCCGTCATCGAGCTGGTCTCGGAGAAGACGGTCACCGCAGAGGCCGAGGCCTCGCGGAAGACGAAGTTCGCTAAGGACGAGCCGAAGCCGGTCGAGACGCAGGAAGCCGAAGCGCCCGCCTCCGCCGACGAAGCCGCCGACGCGACCGAGGCCGAGGCCACGGAGACGGAGGCCGCTGAGAGCACCGAGGCGCCTTTCGGCGAGGGCAGTCACGCCCCGCTTGAGGACGGCTCGCAGCCCGATGGCTTCCCGATCAAGGGCAACGCCAGCTCGAAGCTGTACCACGTGCCCGGCACCTCGCACTACGAGCGCACCGCGGCCGAGGTCTGGTTCGCCAGCGAGGAGGCAGCGGAGGCCGCCGGTTTCCAGCTGCCGCCGTCGCAGCGTGAGGCCAAGGACGAGGACGCTGAGGCGTCTTCTGAGGACGAGTCCTGAGGCCTGAGCAGCCATCGAACGAGCCCGCCACTCCCACAGGGGAGGGCGGGCTCGTTCGTCTGCGCGTCGACGTCGCCTACGACGGCACGGACTTCTCCGGCTGGGCCAAGCAGCCGGACCGAAGGACCGTGCAGGGCGTGCTCGAGGAGGCGTTCGCGCGGCAGCCACCCGGCGCCGACGTGCCGCACTCGATCGTCGTTGCCGGCCGCACCGACGCTGGGGTGCACGCCACTGGGCAGGTGGTGCACGTCGACGTCGTCCCGTACACCGACGGCGCGTCGACCCGGCTGCCGGTGGAGGAGCACGGCATCGGAGACCTTGACCGGATGCGGCACCGCTGGAACCGCTACCTGCCGCCGGACGTCCGCGTGCTGCGCGCCCGCGTCGCTCCTGCTGGCTTCGACGCCCGATTCTCCGCCGTGCGCAGGCGCTACGTGTACCGGGTTTCCGACGCTCCGTGGGGTGTCGACCCGCTACGCCGCAACGACACGCTGGCCTGGAGCCGCGCCCTCGACGTCGAGCGCATGAACGCCGCGTCAGAGGCGCTGCTCGGCCTCAACGACTTCAAGGCGTACTGCAAGCAACGCGAGGGCGCCACCACCATCCGCGAGCTGCAGCGACTGCACTGGGAGCGCGTCGAGCGGCATCTGGTGCGGGTGCACGTCGCCGCGGACGCGTTCTGTCACTCCATGGTGCGCAGCCTCGTTGGCGAGATCCTGCATGTCGGCGACGGCCGCAGGAACCAGCAGTGGCCCGCCGAGCTGCTGCGCAACGGCGTAAGGGGGAGCGCCGTCGCCCCAGCGCACGGCCTGTGCCTCGTCGGCGTCGACTACCCGCCGGACGAGGAGCTGGCCGAGCAGGCCGAGCGGACCCGTAAGGTCCGGGACCACGGCGAGCTGCGCTAGTCGCCCCTGCGTACCGGTCCCAGGATCTGCTGCTCCTTCGCCGTGGTGACCAGCCGGATCGGCTGCCACAGGTTCCGGCCGAGCGCGATCACCTGGTCGTCCTGCAACGACGTCAGTTGCTGCATCATCTGCTGCGGCAGGTTCCAGATCCGCGCAGCCAGCTCGGCCTGACCGGCGGGCAGCCGCTGCATCACCACCAGGTCGGCGGCGTTCGCGATGGTGGACGCCTGCGGGTGCAGATACGGCAGCAGATACACCGTGGTGTGCCACGGCGCGCGCGGCGGGAACAGGTCCTGCGGCGTCGGGCCGCCGTCGTGGACGACGACCAGCGGCGCGTTCTCCGACGCGCGGGGCAGCTCGATCGGCGACAGCCTGCGGATCTGCACGTGTGGCGACGGCCTGCCGTCCGGTCCCATCCCGGCCGAGCGCTGCACGGCGTGCCACGCCTGCTCTCGCCCGGTCGCGATCACCACCCATGCCCCGACGGCCATGGCGCGCAGCGCGAACTGCCGCCCCAGGTACAGCCCGCCTGCCAGCACGATCCTGGTCGGCTCTGCCCGCAGCGCGGAGACGGTGAGCGGCTCGCCGTTGCTGCTTGATCCGAGCACGATCCCGCCCAGGTCACCTGATGGGCTGAGCGCGTCGAGCAGGCTCGGGTCGACGGTGAACTCGGGGGCGACGCCACCCTGGCTCGTCGTGTCACGCACCCGTGAGCTCATGCGGCCTCCTCATGGCGCGCGGCAACCCGCGCCGATGACGGGACATCGGCCAGCATGGTGTCTGATGATTCGGACCTGCAAGCAGTCCTCATGTCTGTTGATTCGGACCTGCAAGCAGTCCTCATGTCGTTCCTCCCAGCGGCAACGTCGCGGACAGCCCGTCCACCTGGCGTCCGCGCAACGGCGTCAGCGCGATGCCCGCGCGGTCGGCGATGGAGTCGAGCCGCTTGTCCGCCGCATCCAGTTCCTGCTCGTTTCGGGCGCTGACCCGCACGATGCCGCGCAGGCCGATCTCGCCGTCGTCCACGGCAGGCGTGATCGACATGGCGACCGTCGCCGACAGCGCGCGAACGCTGGTGAGCGCGTTCAGCGTCGTCGTCACCTTGCCCTTGGGCCACTTGGTGATGGCGTAGCTGGTGTGGCGTACACCGGCGGCGGTCACGTAGTTCTTGCGCTCGGTCAGCTTGACGCCGTCGCCCGCCGCGACGGCCGCGTTCAGCTCGCAGGCGCTCACGCCAGCGCGGAGCAGCTCTTCCGGGTCGAGCGGCCGGGTGCTGACCCCACTGGACTCCAGCGCGTTGCGTACGCGGGAGAGCGCGCCGATCAACGCCCGGTGCGCGCCGACGACGCCGCCGCCGCGCTCCCGGACGGCAGCGGGACACCGCAGCGGGTCGAGCCGCACCGCGATCCACGTGGTCCGTCGTGCTGCTGCTGGCAGCGGGCCGAGCACCTCGAGGTAGGAGTTGAGCGCTGGTGAGTCGGCCGGCAGCGCCGCGCTGCCGGGGTAGGTGTGCCAGATGACCTGGATGGAGTCGAGCACGACGCCCCTGTCCTCAAGGCAGGGCGCCAGCACGGACAGCGGCAGCGGCGATGCGTCGCTCGCGGTGGAGATCAGCGCTGGGCTCGGCTCCACCATGAGCACGGCCGTCCAGCAACCGTCGTCCCACGCGAGGCCGACCGGCTTCCTGTCGTGGTCCATGCTCTGCGCGACGACCAGCTTCGGGATCGCGGCGCGCAGCACGTTCACCTTGGGGTCCTCGTCGCCGATGATGGCGTCCTCGTCCTTGAGGTCTTCGAGGCTGGCGCGGGCGACCGGCGGGCGCGGCTTGTCGTGTGAGCGCATCCGGTAGCGCAGCTCAAGACCAACCCATTGGGTGAACCACTGGCTGCGGACCCGCATGATCGCGATCAGGACGGCGAAGGCCACGATTCCCGCCGCGACGCCGACCGCCGCCACGTTGCGCATGATCGCGATCAGGATGAGGCCGATAGCGACGCCCACCTCGATGAGGACCAGGTTGAACACCGGCAGGCCGAGCAGTTTCATGGTGCCGCTGCGGCGTCGCGCCGCAGGCAACGGACGCGCCACGGTAACCGTCGGCTGCGACGGCTGATTCGGGCCAGGCTGACCGGACGGCTGTCCGCCACCGGGCCCGCCAGGGCCACCGGGACCACCGCCACCGGGGCCACCCGGACCGCCGGGGCCGCCTGGGCCACCACCGGGACTACCGGGACCAGGTCCGGAGGGGCCGCCGGGTCCGCCCGGTCCACCCTGCCGCCCTGGCGGCACCGCACCGGGGCGTTGCGGAGGTGCCTGCCGCCCTGGGGGCGCCGCGGGACCACCAGGCGCACCGGGGCGTCCGGGGCCACCTGGGCCGCCGGGACTACCGGGGCGAGCCGGACCGGAAGGGCCGGCAGGTCCGCTGGGACCTGGGCGTGCTGGGGGAGCGCCGGGACGACCCGGCGCTGCCGGGCTGGCGGGACGTGGATTCCCGCCAGGGGGCGTACCCCGCCCAGGTGGATTCGATGGCGGTCCGGACGGGTTTCCCCCTGGCTGCTGTGGTCGTTGACCACGCCCGTCCGGGCGTGGCGGCGTGCTTACGGACATCCGCTCGTGTCTCTTCCCCTCGTACGTCCTGCACCGGCACGCTACCCGGTCCCGGGCACGTGAACACTATCGGGAATTGGTAGAAAGCCACCACCTGACGGTTCGACTGCGGCTATCCTGCGAACCGTACCGCGACTGGGAGGCGTGTGGGTCTGGAATGCCATCAAAGCCAACGAGAAAGACCGAAGTTCAGGCGTATCGGTTCGAACTACGGCGGATGAACTCCGCGCTGGTACGCAAGGACGCGGTGATGCTGCATGACCCGCTGCGTACCCACACAAGGGCGACCGTCGTCGGTGTGATCCTCGCCGCCGTCGGCCTGCTAGGTTTCATGATCTTCGGGATCATCAAGCCCGCCGCGCAGCCACCAGAAGACGGCATTGTGATCGGACAGGAATCCGGTCAGATGTACGTCAAAGTGGGCGAACCGAAGGAAATGCTCATTCCGACATTCAATCTGGCGTCGGCGCGGCTCATTCTGATGAGCAGGCAGACCCAGGGCGGGACCGCTGAGGCCCCTGCCGAACCCGTCGAGCCGGTGGTCGTGGCCGACGACAACCTCAAGGACATCCCGCGCGGCAGGCTGCAGGGCATCCCGGGGGGTCCGCCGCTGCTGCCGACTGCTGACCAGCGCATCTCGGACAGTTGGTCGGTCTGCCACAACCTGCCGCTCGATGAGCGTTACAGCGAAAACGTCCGGCTGGAGAAGGCCAAGGAAACCCAGCAGACGGCGGTTATGGCGGGACTCCCCGCATCGCAACTGGGCACGCCGCTGAAAAAGAACGAGGCAATTTACGTCGAGCGCCTCAATGGTGAGCGCTACCTGATCTATCGGCCGGAAGAAAACCCGAACCGTAAGTCGGACATCGTGCTTGCCGAGGTGCCGAACGAGGACTCCGTCATCGAGGCGTTGAAACTGGACCGCTACACGCCCCGGCCGATGTCGCTCGGTCTGACGAATGCGATCCCCGAGGTCGATCCCCTTGAGCCGCCGGTTCCCGATGGCCTCAATGAACCGGTGTCGTTCGACCTCGCTGGCAGGACCGCCGTCGTCGGGGACGTCTTCTCGGTCGAGCAAGCGGGTGGTGCCGTCGAGCACTACGTCGTGCTCAAAGAGGGGAAGCAGCAGGTCACGCAGGCTGTTGCCACGATGATCCGGCACGAGCACTCGACCGACCCGACCATCCCGCAGGTCAGTCCCGACCGGCTGGACGAGTTGCCGACCGTGCCTCCGCACGCCGAGCTGCCGGTCGCCGACTACCCGGACCAGGTCCCGACCGTGCTCGATCCGCTCCGGGGCAGCCCGGCCACCTGTCTCGGCTGGAACCTCACCGGTTCGGATAATGACCGGGAGTCGCGCACGACGCTGTACGTGAACAACGAGATTCCGTTCCCCAAGGACGCCAATGGAAATCCGGAACGGCTGAAGGTCGGAAAGGCGAACGAAGACGGAATCGCCGTCGACTACTTCTACATGCCACCCGGCAGGGCAGCGGTCGTGAATTCGGCGACGAGTGCGGCGTCATTCGAATCGGGGCCAATTCAGCTGGTTTCCGATCGCGGTTTGCGCTATGGCATTCCAGACACCGATACGGCGGCATACCTCGGCCTTTCCGAGCGCACCCCAGCGCCGGAGAGCATCCTGCGGCTACTGCCGACAGGGGAGTCGCTCAACCTCCAGGACGCCGCGCGCACCTTCGACTCGCTCGACCTCCCGCCGAGCGCTGGCGACTACGAAGGCCAGACAGGCTGACTCCCGCGCAGGGTCAGCCCCGCGACCTGGGCGGCTCGGGATGTCCGGACTCAGGACGCAGCGCGGGAGCGCCCGCACCAGCCAGCCGTGGTCCAGGGACGGCCAAGCCCCGCTACCCACCCCGGCCCGGGGACCCGCCCTCTCAACCCGCCTTGCGGTTCCGACGCACCGTGTGCACAGCGAACATCGTGCAGCCGAGCGCGGCGAGCCCGCCGCCGCTGCCCGCGAGCGCGACGATCATCGGCGTCGGGCTGGGGTCGGCAGGGGGCGGCATGCTCGACGGCAGCGCGATGTCCTGCGCTGGCTTCTGCCCGATCTCCGCGGGCAGCGTCATGGTCAGGGCCGCCATCGGGTTGATCACGCCGTTGCCGATGAACGGGTCGCTGCCGTCGGCAGCGCCGGGGTGCTGCGCCGTCGTCGTGATGCGATGGATGACCTCGCGCGCGTTCAGCTCCGGATGCATCTGCCTGACCAGCACCGCGAGTCCCGACACGTACGGCGCCGCGAAGCTGGTGCCCTGGATGCGCACCGCCTGCTCGCCCTCGAACATCACGTTCACCAGTGCGCTTGACCCTTGCGCAGGGTCGAGCGAGATGATGTCGGTGCCGGGCGCTGCGACGCTCACCCACGGCCCGTGCATGCTGAAGTCCGCGACACTGCCGGTCGCGTCGATCGCCCCGACCGCGAGCAGGTCCTCGGAGAACCACGGCGGCGTGACGATGGTGCGCGGCTCGTTCGGATCGGTGACGCGCGCGTCGCCCTCGATCGGCACGCCGTTCTGCTGGCAGGCCCCGCCCGTGTTGCCCGCGGCCGCGACAACGACGACGTCCTGTTCCGTCGCGTAGTGCACCGCAGCGCGCAGCATCCGCTCTTCCTCGCTGACCGGCTCGTTGCTGCCGGTGTTCGGGCGGCAGGCGTCCACCGACATGTTGATGACGTCGACGTTGTGCTCGTCGACCGCGCGCACGATCGCCTGCGCCAGCGTCTTCTGGTTGCCGGCACCGCTGGAACTTCCCTGGGTGCGCTCGCCCGTCTCCTGGCTCGCTTCGGTGTCGCCGGACGCGCCCTCGCTCTGCCGCTCCTTCTCCAGTTCGCGCTGGAGCTCCTCGATCTTCTGCTGGTTTTCCTGCTGCTTCTGCCGCGCGGCTGCCCGCTCACGCGCGGCTTTGCGCTTGGCGCGCTCGGCTTGGCGCTCCTGCCGGATCTCGTCCTCGGTCTTCTCGGAGAAGTTCTGGCTCGACTGCCGGATCGAGACGATCTCGACGTCGGGCGCGACACCGACGAAACCGATGTCGAAACTCTTCGGATTGGCGCCGATGATGCCCGCGACCTGCGTACCGTGGCCGTCGCAGTCGAGCATGCCGTTAGCGCCCTCGCCGCCGGGCTGGACGTAGTCACCGCCCGCCGTCACCCGGTCCTGCAGGTAGGGGTGCGGGGTGACGCCGGTGTCGATGACGGCTACCTTGAGCGGCTTGCCGGTGTGCTCGCTGACGCCGATCTTGCGGTACTTGCTGTGTGCGCGGACGTAGTCGTGCACCTCGTCGAGTTGGAGGTGCGCCTGGCCCCACGGGATGTCCTGGATCTGGTTGCCTGACACCGTGGTGTGGCCCTCGACGCCTGACTGGACGCACTGCACGCGCTGTTCGTAGTCCTTGTCCGGCCTACCGGGGTCGGACGGCGGCGGTCCCGGCTCGCCGGTGGGCGCCCACGGCGGCTGCGGCGGCTGCGGGTCTTCCTGCGCCATGACCATGGCCGGGTTGATTCCCGGCGCGACCGTCGTGAACAGGACGGCCGCCACCAGGGCGCCAGCCCGCGTCCCGGCGCTCGGTTCTCTCCGTGCTGCCCGAGCAGTCCCCACTCGACATCCCCTCAGCGACGATCCGTGAACAGCCTGACCATACAAGCCGGTACGGGCGAGTCAGCCCAGAATGCTCGAACCGACCGACCGCAGCTCGGAGTACAGTCCGAGCACGCCGAGCGCGAGCGGCAGGACGACCGCGATGCAGATGGCCTCGATGATCTCGACGGTGCGCCGCAGCGGTGGCGAGAACCGCTGGTGCGGGAAGATCACCCCGACGACGAGCGCCCCAGCCGCCAGCACGATCAGGATGGCGAAGATCCAGATCAGCCGGGTCGACCAGCTAGCCGTCATCGTCCAGCCGATCATGATGCCTCCGCTTGCGAGCACGCCCATGGTCAGCAGCGCGATGGCCTGGCTGCCGTTCGCGTAGGTGCGGGCGCGGAGCAGCAGCGCGAGCGTCGCGGCGACGGCGAGCGCGATGCCGTACCACGTCGCGGACGACGACGCGATGACCGCCGAGATCGCCACGGTCGCGCCACAGCCGACAAGCAGGCCGGTCATGTACTGGTGCGCGACGGTGGTGCGGCGCTCGATGACGCCGAAGTCGGGAAACGCGCTGTCCTGCTTGAGCTCTTCTGCGCTGCTCGGCACCACCGGCGACGGCAGCTTCGCGAGCAGGATCGTCGCGCGTGGCAGCGCGGAGATCAGCCCGAGCGAGACAGCGGCCACCGCCGATGCGAACCCGGCTGGCGGCTGGTCGATGAACAGCGCGAACAGGAAGGTGACCGCACCGAGCGTGCCCGCCGTCGCTGCCGCGATGAACGTCGAGATACCGTGCCCGATCAGCATGATCGACGCGGCGGCAAGTATCACCACCCACACGCTGCCGAGCAGTAGATTCGCCGTCATGGACATGCCTGGCACGGTGTAGAACCCGCTGACGAACGCCAGCGGTAGCCCGCCTGCCGCCGCGACGACCACACCGGTCTCGTGCTCGTTGTACGCCTGGGCGAGCACCGACCCGAGCGCGACGGTGCCGATCGCCCCGATGCCGCCGACGATGGCGGCGGTGAGTCCGCTGCCGCCCCACATCGTGCCGCCCATGAACAGCGCGACCGCGGCGAGGGCCAGCGCAAGCCCACCGGCGATGTGCCCTGCCCGCTTGGCCGTCTCCGGCGTCCATGGGCGGAAGTTGTCCGGATTGGCCTCGGCGATGGCGTCGACGACGTCGTCGAACAGCGGTGGCGGCGGGTTCTCGTTGCGCTTGCGCAGCTGCAACAGTTCGCCGTCCACGACGCCGAGCGACGCGAGCGTCCGGCTCGGGTCGAGCGGGGCGTCGCCCAGTTTGGCGAGCACCCACCCGCCATGCGACGACCCGCCGTCCGCGCTGCGCTCGTTGGCCATGTCGACCACGAGCGGCAGGATGTCCGCCACCGCGACGTCGGCCGGCAGCGCGACGTCGATTCTCGTGCGTGGCGCCACAACCGTCACTCGGCTGAAAACCGTGGTGCTCGTAGCCACCTGAACTGCCCCCTACCTAGAAAGACTGCCAGGCTGTTTATATCGAACTTCCTGGCCGTCTACATCGCATACCCGGGAAATCCCAGGCGGACGTGCGTACGACCCGGCGCCGGACGTGCGTACATCGGGCTCGACGGTACGGTTTGCCCGGTCTGCGCTGCCCGCCCCGTGCACTGTGTCCCCCGTTCCGGGCACCGTGTGCCGCGCTCGGAACGCCGTGTTCGCCGTTCTGGACGCCGTGTTCGCCGTTTAGACCGGCGGCGATCCAACGCTCCGCCCGTTATCGGGTGGATCGTTTGGATCCGGATGGCGCGGCGGGGCGGGTGCGTGAGTGCCGCAAGGCCCGGAGGGTGGAGTTGCGGTTCACCGAGGACGGGATGGCCGACCTGTGCGCCTACCTTCCCGCCGACACCGCATGCGCGATCTACGCGCGGGTTGATGCGATCGCGAAGTCGGACAACTCCCGCCGCGACGAACGCAGCCTGGATGCGATCCGCGCCGACGTGTTCACCGAACTGCTCCTGGGCAAGCGACACAGCTACCGCAAGGTGCAGATCCATGTCACGGTGCCCGTCTCGACGCTATTCGGGGCACGCGATCTGCCCGGTGATCTGGAGGGTCACGGACCCATCCCTGCCGACATTGCTCGGGAGATGGCCGCAGACCCCACGTGCACCTGGCGGCGGTTGCTCACGGATCCGGCTACGGGGCAGTTGTTGGAGATGGGCCGCCAGCGCTACAAGCCACCCGCCCAGCTGGGTGATTAGGTGCGGGCTCGTGACCAACGCTGCCTCGTACCGGGCTGCAACCGCCCCTCCCGACGCTGCGATAGCGACCACAGCATCGAATGGCAGAACCTCGGCACCACCGACGCCCGCCTCCTCGTCAGTCTCTGCCGCCGCCACCACCGGCTGAAGGACCGACCGGGATGGCACTTCGAATTCGACACCGACACCCTCACCATCACCACATCCACCAGCCGCAAATACCGACCCCGCGTGCCACGCATCGCAGAACCCGAACCACCACCCGAGGCGGAGCAGGAACCACCGCCCGACCCCGGGCCCCCACCGTTTTGAGACACGGGGGAACCGATGCGCGTTGAGATGAGGGTGACTGGTGCGCGTTGTCAGCTACCCCAGCACCACGGCGCAGCCCACCGCTATACCGGTGTCAGAACCCAGCGCGCGCACGCCTCCACCACCGCACGTCGGCACCCGCGCAAGCCGGCGCCACGGTGCGCCACGCACGCCGGTACCGCGCAAGCCCGCGCAACGGCCGTTCGTCGACCAGCCCTGCCTTGAGCGCGTGCGTGGCGAGCGTGGGACCGGACACGGACATGTCGGCATCCGCCGCCGCGAGATGCTGACGCGCCGCATCGACGTCGAACTCCCGTTCAAGTCGGGTCCTGGCGGTCGACACCGTCGGCAGCGTCGTGGAGTACACGATCTTCTCGGCCGCCTGCCAGATCTGCGCGAAGTCCAGCATGGCGGCGGACTGGCCGGCGACTGTGTGCGCGGTCTCCCAGCCGGCCATCACCTCGTACATCCGCCGCCCGTACAGGTACGTGCCGATTGGGCGTTCGAGGTCGTTGATGAACTGATGCATTTCCTCGTCCGGCGTCGCCCAGTCGAACGTGCCGTCGGCGTCAGCGACGTAGCCGTCCAGCGATGTGATCGCTGTGTAGCGCAACCTGGCCACGGTGATCGTCCTTTCCGCACGGCCAGCGCGGCCTGCATGGCCAGCGCCAGCGACCTACAGCTTCCCGCAGAAGAAGACCTGGATGTCAACGACCTGACCGGCGAGCACCGTGATGTATTCCGCGTTGCGGTGACGTGCGCCAGTCTTCAGCTGGTACTCGTACATGATGAAGACACCATCACCCTGACCTGCGACGAGGTCGAGGATCCGCTGCGACTCCAGGCGGTCGACCGTCGGGAAGCGTCGTTCCAAGTAGGTCGCCTTGTCGATGTGGTCATCCTGCGGGCTGGTGAACGTGAGGTCATCCGCCAGGGAGCCGATCAATCGCCTCGCGATCCTGTGCCAGGTACGCCTCGAAAGTAGCCCGGACGACGTCGGCAGCAGAACCGGCCGAGCCGGAGCCCGAGCCATCCGAAGGGGCGGAAGCAGACACGATCACCATCTCCTCATCGTCGCGTCACGTCAGGCGCCGCCGTGCCACCAAAACCCACCGCATCACCGGCACCGGAGCCCGGAGCCCCCGGAACCCATCCCCGTCCGTGTGGGGGAGGCGGTTGAGTGGGGATAGGGCATATCCATATCGATGCAGTAGTCTGTGATCATGCTGGAGAGCCCGGAGG
>WHUD01000115.1 GCA_009377385.1 Actinophytocola sp. | reverse complement strand
GCACAGACCATAAGCGTCCCGAGGTCAAAAACTAAGTTATTTCGCTACGTGTCCTTAGGAATGCGAGCGGCGCGGCGTCATCGGATGATCGTGGCCAGCTCGAAGTGCATGGGATCGGTCCACTCCCAGTCACCGCCCCAGGCGAATCCCCACTTCTTGAAGATCCGCACCACACGACGGTCGATTTCACCTACCGTGCCGCGCTGGTTGCCTGACACGTTGAGATCCATCGCGATTCCCCAGGTATGCAATGACAATCCCTGACTCGGATCACGACCGATGAAGCGCGGCACGTAACAACCGCCGTAGTCCTCGGGATTGATCGTGCCCGCGAGTCCCCTGTCGACGATCTCGCGCATCGCCGCGCGGAATTGCGGCAGCATGACGCGGTGGCAGGTGACGTTACCCAAGATCGGCACCGTTTCGGTGGTGATGTTGGCCTGCACCCAGGAGGCCTCCGGTTGGACGGTGCCGTCGGCGAAATAGCGGTAGCTGAACGAACCGAGCGCGTCCGAGTCCGTGCCGCCGGTGAGGTAGGCGGCCTGCCGCGTGCCGGACGACGGCGGCGGGTCCGTCGTCAGTTCCTGCACCGAACCACGATCGCCAAGCAGGCGGGTGAGCGCGGCGGACGCCTCGTCCTGCCGCGCGTCGTCGAGCGCGAGCAGCATCGCGTTGTGCCGCCGCATACCGAGCTGCTCGCCGCGGCTTTCGTTCACCACGACGTCGATGCGCGGCACCGTGGTGGCGTAGGCGCCGACGCGCATGTCGACGTCGTCCTCTCCAGCGCGCAGCCCGACGTTCCCGCCGAGCGGCCGGTCAAGGTCGCGGCCGATCTCGTGGCTGAGGACGGCATCGCCAGCCGCGACGGCCTGCCACACGGCGTCGGCAGTGGCGGTGTGTTCGACGGTGAAGCGCCGGTAACCGCCGCTGTCAACGGCGGCGACGGTGACCGAGCGCTCGCCGACCGGCACCGACGCCACCGACAGCGGCTCGGCCGCGCGCACACCGGGCACCGCGCGGATCTTGCCCCGCAGGCCGCTCGCGAGTTCGTCGTCGGCGGTCACCAGAACGTCTGGTGTGCGTAGCGCGCCACGCAACCGACCGGGGTCGGCCGCCGACGTCTCAGGCGCGGCCGAGGCCCGCTGCGCGGCGACCGGCGAGTACTCGGACGGCTGATCCATCACGGCGTCGTACATCCCGCAGGAGGACACCACGACGGCGAGCACGCACGCGGACACCGCGGCCCTCGTGACGCCTGCCATGCTCAGTTCGTCAACTGGCCGGTCCTCGGCGGCCCGCACACCCGGCACGGCGAGAGGCCGCGCTCGATGACGTCCTCGATGCGCACCAGCTCTGCCTCGTCCCGCGCCTCGGGCAGGTGGCAGTCGACGCGGTGATACGACGACTCGCCCGCGACGACGAACCCGGTGAAGCCTGCTCCGTTACCGGCAGCGGCGACAGAGCCGCGCTTTTCGGTTGCCGCGGCGAGCCGGTCGAGAGCGGCCTCCAGCTTTGCCCTGTCCTGCCGCTGGTTCTGCACGATGATCATCGCGGCGCCCACGATGACGACGCCGAGCCCGATCACACCGCCCGAGATGAGGTACGGGAACTGGGCGGGAACGAGCGGGTGACTCGCGGCGCCGTTCCAGCCGAGGAACATGACGACGAACCCGACAACGCACAGCAGCACGCCGAGCTGCCCGCCGAAGCGACTGAGGTTGGCCTGCATGCGTGTTCTCCCTGCCTTGACAACTTGCCTCGTCCAGTTAGGACCCGAGGTACGCCTCGCGCAGGTTGACGGCACGCAGCTCGTCACCGACGCCGGTGTACACCAGGGTTCCCTTCTCCATGATCAGTGCCCGGTCCGCGAACGGTAGCGCGCCCGCGTTCTGTTCGACCATGAGCACCGTCGTTCCGTCCTGCCTGATGCGCGAAGTCACCTCCCACACCGAGCTCACTACCGTCGGCGAGAGGCCGAGTGACGCCTCGTCGATGAGCAGCAGCGTCGGCCGCGACATCAGCGCCCTGCCGACCGCGAGCATCTGCTGCTCCCCGCCGGAGAGCGTGCCCGCCAGCTGACCCTCCCGCTCGGCGAGCTGCGGGAAGTAGTCGTAGACCAGCTCAAGCTGGCGCTGCACCGCCTTGCTCTGCCGCCTGCGGGTCCACGCCCCGAGCCGCAGGTTCTGCCGCACCGACAGCCGGGGAAACACGCGCCGCCCCTCGGGACACATCGAGATCCCGCCTGCCACCCGCGCCGACGGTGGGCGGCGGCCGAGGTCCTTGCCCTCGAACCGCACGTGTCCCGAGCGCGGGTGCACCAGCCCGGCGATGGTGGCCACGGTGGTGGTCTTGCCCGCGCCGTTGAGCCCGAGCAGCACGCACAGCTCACCCTCTTCGACGGTGAACTCGATGCCGTGCAGCACAGGGAAGGCGTCGTAGCCGACAACGAGATCGGACACTTCGAGCAGCGCCATCAGACGTACTCCTCACTCGCCGCTTCGGCGGGCGCATCGGTCTCGTCCGGCTCCTCGCCGAGGTAGGCGCGCACCACCTCGGGGTGGTTCCGCACGACGCCCGGCTTGCCCTCGGCGAGCACTTCGCCGAAGTTGAGGCAGTAGACGTAGTCCGAGACCTGGGTGACCAGCGGCACGTGGTGGTCGATCATCACGATCGTGATGCCGAATTCCTTGCGCAGCCCGAGCAGCGTGTCGCCGAGCGCGTGCGCCTCCTCCGGCCCCATGCCGGAGCCGGGCTCGTCGAGCAGCAGCAGGTCGGGGTCGGTGGCGAGCACCGTGGCGATCTCGACCCGCTTGAGTACGCCGTATGGCAGGTCGGCGACCCGTGCACTGGCCACATCGGACAGATCAAGCAGCTCGAGCAGCTGGTCTGCCCGCTCGGCCAGCCTGCTCTCCTCCGCGAAGGTGGAAGGCCCGCCGAGCATGCCTGCCCACGGGTCGTAGTTGGCCTCCAGATGCTGCGCGGTCACCAGGTTCTCGGCGACGGTGGTGTTCTTGACCAGCCCGACGTTCTGGAAGGTGCGGCCGATGCCGAGCGCGGTGCGCTTGTGCACCGGCAGCCGGGTGATCGACTTGCCTCGGTAGCGAATCTTGCCCTTGCTCGGCTGATAGAAGCCGGTGATGCAGTTGAACAGCGTCGTCTTGCCTGCGCCGTTCGGGCCGATGATGCCGACGATCTCCCACTCACCCGCCTGCACGGTGACGTGGTCCAGCGCCCGCACCCCGCCGAAGTGGATGCTCAGGTTGCGGGCCTCAAGCACGGACATCGCTCACCTCCACTTCCCTGACCTTGCCTGCGTGCGGGTCGAACCGGCGGCCGCGCAGCCACTGCGCGAGCGGCGCGATCTGCTGCCCGATGCCGCCAGGGAAGCGCGTGATGGTCAGCAGCAGTAGGATCGGCCCGATGACGAGGCCGAAGAACTCGGCAGGCAGGCCGATGGTGCTGTCGAGGATTCCCTCGAGGTGCAGCAGATGCACCAGCGTGCCCTCCTCGAGCAAGGCGAAGATGACCGAGCCGATCACGACGCCGACCCGGTTGCGCAGCCCGCCGACGACCGTCATCAGGATGAAGATCAGCGCGAGCTCGAAGTCGAACGTCTCCGGCACGAGAAACGTGCTCTGCTGGGCGAGCAGCGCCCCGCCGATGCTGGCAAAGACGCCGGAGATGATGAAGGCGTACATGGTGTAGACCTTGACGTTGATGCCGTACGACGACGCGACCCTCGGGTTCTCCCGCAGTGCCTGCAACGCCCTGCCGCCCTTGGAACGCATCAGCCGCCAGTCCACCCAGAGCACGACGGCGAGGAAGGCGAGGCACAGGTAGTAGAACGTGTAGTCGTTCTCGAAGCCGAGCGGCCGAGGCACGTTCTTGCCGCCCTCGCCGCCGGTGAACGCCGTGATGCCGAACAGCGTCTCCTCGGCGAACAGCCCGTATGCCAGCGTCACGAGCGCGAAATACAACCCGGTCAGCCGCAGCGAGATCGCGCCGAGCAGCGCGGCCTGCAGCCCGCCGACACCGGCCGCGATCGGCACGGCGAGCCAGAACTCGAGTCCCATGTCGACGATGACATAGGCGGAGACGAACGCGCCGACACCGACGAACGCCTGGTGTCCGAACGAGATGGTGCCGGTGTATCCGATGAGGACGTTCAGCGAGAGCCCGATGATCGCGAAGATCGCCGCCTTGCTCGCGTGTCCGACGTCGGAGACGCCGAGCTCGAACGGCGAGAAGTAGTTGCCGGGGATCGCGAAGACCACCCAGGCGAGCAGCGCCCACACCGCTCCGCGTGCCAGCCAGCCGACGATGCTTGGTCGGAACGGCGCGACCTCGTCGTCGACCTGGTCGGCGACGACCGGCGGCATCTCGCGGGTGCCTTCTGCCTCGGTTTCCTGCGTCGTTTCCGGCGCGGCGCCATCCAAGGGTTCCGCCGCGATCTCGGTGGTGACCTCGCTGTCGCTCATGGTCCGTCGTTCCGTCACGCGGCCACCGCCTTCCGCACGAAGAGCCCCTGCGGTCGCAGCAGCAACACGATGAGCAGGAAGAAGAACAGCATCATCTCGCCGCCGCCGGACATGTAGCCGAACAGGCTCAGGCTGCCCAACTGCTCGATCACGCCGACGACGATGCCGCCGAGCAGCGCGCCCGGCATGCTGCGCATCCCGCCGAGTACCGCGGCCATGAACCCGGGCAGCAGCGCCGCACCCGCGCCGAAGGTGAGGTGCCCCGCGGTGAACGTCAGGTTCGGCCCGGAAAGCACCCCGGCGAGCCCGCCGAGCAGCGCCGCGATGGCCCAGGTCATCATCGACACCCTGCGCACGCTGATGCCGACCAGCTCGGCCGCGGTGCCGTCCTGCTGCGCCGCCTGGATGGCGACCCCTGACGGCGAGCGGAAGAACACCGCGAGCGCGAGCGCGACCACGATCAGCACGCCGAGCGTGATCAGGTGCTGCCAGGTGATCGCGGCGCCGAACGGCTGAAGCGCGACACCCTCGACGATCTTGGGCATCTCCCTGATCGGCTGTTCGTTGCTCTGCCAGAACTGGATGCCGATCGCGGCGAGCGCGACACCGGCCGTACCGACGAGCAAGGTCACCCGCGATGAGTTGCGCAGCGGGTTGATGACGAGCCGCTCGGTGGCGAGTCCCATCGCCACCGCGGCTGCGAGACCGAAAAGCAGGCCGAGCCAGTACGGCAGGTTCCACAGCACCACCCCGGCGTACGCGGCGAACAGCCCGGTCGTGCCGAACTCCGCCTGCGCGAAGTTGAACACGCCCGATGCCCGGTAGATCAGCACGATGCCCAGCGCAACAAGGGCGTACACGCTGCCGGCGAAGATGCCGTTGACGACGGCAATGCCGAGTTCCGTTGTCATCGGACGTTGAGCCGTTCCGTGAAGAACTGACGCTGACCGCAGTCGGCCCGCAGCTGGTGCATGGCGGTGCCGCCGAAGCGACTCTTGCCGAAGTTGACCGGCGGATAGACGTTGTTGTCGAACGTCTTGCCGCTCTCCAAGGCCGCCATGAAGCTCTGCCTGCTCAGGTCCTTGCCGCCCGCATCAAGCATCATGCTGACCAGCTTCTCGGCACCCCACATGGCGATACCGATGTCATCGGGATCCTCGCCGTTGTTCTTCTTGCGATACGCAGGCTCGAAATTCGGATCCATCTGGTTGATCTTGTCGAGCTGCGGGAACGACGAGAAGAACTGCGCGTTGTCCAGCTGCGGGCAGCCACCTTCCGCCACGATGTTGAGTCCGTTGGTGTTGCCTGCGCCGAGGAACCGGACGGTGCAGGTCATCGACTTGGTGACGTTGATAAGGCCGCTCGGCGATCCCATCCACACCACGGCCTCGACGCCGCTGTTGCAGATCTCGGCCGCGATGCTCGGCGCCTCGGACTGGATGTTCTTCGGCACCCGTTCGGCGAACTCGAGGTTGTCGCCGATGGCCCGCTCCAGTGACTCCTGCTGGACGGCGAAATAGTTGTCGAGGCTGTCGTTGTCCGCCACCATCAGGCCGACCTTCTTGCCCTCGAACTGGCTGGTCACCAGCCGGGTCACCAGCGGAGCCTGCTGCTCGTAGGTCAGCGAGCTCGCATAGTAGGTGCGCAGCTTGGCCAGCGAGCCGAGACCGGGCCGGGTCTCGTGCACGCCCGCGGAGATGTAGGGGACGCCGACCGAGTTGGCGTAGCGGGCGCAGGAGTCGATCTGGTCGGATCCAGCGCCACCGATGATCATGAAGACCTTCTGCTGCTCAGCGAGGTCCTTGCACACCGCACGCGCATGGTTGGGGTCGAACTTGTCGTCCCGGAACAGCACTTCGATCTTGCGGCCGTTGACGCCGCCTTTGCTGTTGATGTAGCTGGCATAGACACCGACGGCACGCTCGAAGGACTTCTGCGGGAACGCCGCCGCACCGGTGACCGGAGCGTGGACACCGATCTTGATGGTCTTGTCGGTGACGCCGGTGGTGTCGCCAGGTCCGCCAGGTCCGCCGGGGCCGCCAGCGCCGCCGGGTCCGCTTGTCGGGCCGCCGCTGCCTGCAGTGCCGCCCGTTCCGCCCGTGCGCGTCGCGCCCGCCTGGGACTGGCCTGGCGCGGTTGCCCCTGGGACCGCGTCCTGCCCGGTGCCGCCAAGCGCACCGGGCTGCATACCTTGCTCGCCGGGGAGGCCCGGCTGGCCCGGTGCGACGCCCTGCTGGCCGTAGCCCGTCCCGCCGGGGCCATACATCTGGGCGACGCCCGGCTTCAGCCCGCAGCCCGCGGCCAGCATGAACGCCAGCGCCGACAGCAGTGCCACCGTCCGTGTCATTCGGTTGCGCATTCGCATCAGCGCACTCCTTCTGCGGTCTTCGTACCCGTGCTGCGCAGGCGCTCAAGTGCCTTGCTGACCCCCCTGCGCGTCAGGTGAGCGTTGGGCTCACCTGCAGGGCCGAGCGCGAGCATCATCAGGTAAGCCATGCCGAGCACGATCGGGGCCAGCAGCCACACTCCTGCCGGCATGGCCTCGAGTGCGGACGGTGCGATCTGGTACGGCTGGCCTACGGCCTGCGGTTGCTGTGGTTGCTGCGGCGCCTGGGGTGCCTGCCCGGACACCGCCGCCGGCGCCTGCGCCGCCGGTGGCATCGCATCGATGCCCGCGGAGGACATGGCGGGAACGCCACCCGAAGCGGGGACCGGGTCCGAGCCTGCGGTGCCGCTGCTGACGTCGATGTCCGCCGTGCCGCTGCTGCCGGTGCCGATCGCGGGCGACCCGCCGCCCGGCGTCGTTTGCAGCGATGTGCCGACGCCGTCCTTGGTAGGTCCGTCGTAGACGACCTGGAAACTTGTCGGCTCGTCGACGTCTTCGACGAGCGCGATGGCTGCCGACGTCTTGCCCTCCTCGAGCCAGTCCATGGCGAGGGTGGTCAGGTCGAACGTCCACACCCCATTGGCGTTCCTGACGCCCTCCGCGCAGCCGACGTCGTCGTAGTCGGGGCGGGCCTGCCATGCCGCTGCCTCGCCGCTTGTCCAGTAGCCCTCGGTCACCTCGCAGGCGGCGACCGTCGTCTCCTTGGCGTCGGCAGCCATGTTGGCCGCGGGGTCCTTGTTCTCCCGCAGCGAGACCACAAAGGACGAAACAAGGGCGCCTGGCTCTGCGTCGAGGTCGAACTGGATGGCCGACATCTTGTCCGGCTCACCGGCCTGCGCGGCGACCGGCAGGGTGCCCTCCGGCACGTTCTTCGGCGGTGGCGGCGGGGGTACCGCGTCGGTGCCAGGACGCAGCTCTTCCGGTGTCTCGCTGTTGTCGTTCGACTTCCACCACCAGCCGGTCTGCGTGACGGTCGCGCCGGACTCGGTACCCGGTTCCGGGCCCGAAACCGCGGCGATCGCCGCCGTCGAGCCGGTGAAGACGAAGCCGATGCCGAGCGCGCAGGCGGCACCGGTCAGCCGCCGAAGCGTTGTCATACGAACCGTCCCTGATGTCGTCGATCCCACGATGGATAGGACAACGATTCACATCCGGGCGAGATACTGCCCACACGAGGAAAGGCCGTGATCGGTGCGTCAGTCAGCCCGAGTGAATGGATATTAAGGACATAAGGAACAAAGCAGTGCTACGCAACGTGTTCCGGGCGCACAAGTCGGCTTGTGCACTCAGCACAACAGCGCGTCGACCGCGCGACGGGAAAGCACGTCGTCGAGGACGAGCGTGGCGCACGCGCCGATCCCGGTTCGCGCGTGCATCTCGCTCGGCTCGATGCGCAGCGTGCGGGTCGCGGTGGCGGTCGCGCGCTGGTAGATCACCTCGCGCATGCCCGCCACCAGCGGCTCGTAGGCGTGCGCAAGGTCGCCGCCTACCACGATCAACCCAGGATTGAGCAGGTTGACCGCGCCAGCCAAGACCTCGCCGATGCGCCTGCCAGCCTGCCTGACCAGCCGCAGCGCATCGGGGTCACCCGACCGCACAAGCTCCGCGACGCCGAAGGCGTCGGAGACCGGCCTGCCGAGCTCGGCGCACGCCTCGGCGATGGCCCTGCCGCCCGCGACGGCTTCAAGGCAGCCGGTGCTGCCGCAGCGGCAGGCAGCGTCCTCGGGGTCCTCGGCGTCGCAGACCTTGGTGTGCCCGAGTTCGCCCGCAGCGCCGAGCGCGCCGCGCTGTAGCCGTCCGCCAGCGATCAGGCCTGCGCCGATCCCGGTCGACGCCTTGACCACCAGTAGGTCGTCGACGTCGGGATGCCTGCGGTGCTCGGCGAGCGCGAGCACGTTGACGTCGTTGTCCACCCGCGTCGGCACCCCGAACCGGGTGGTGAAGTAGTCCGCGACGGCGACGTCGCCCCAGCCGGGCTGAACGGCTGGGCTCAGGCTGGTGCCGGTCGCGACGTCGACGGCGCCCGGCACGCTCACCCCGACGCCCCAGAGCGTGTCGCGCGGCCGCCCCGACTCGGCGAGCAACTGGTCGAGGTACTTGACGGCGTTGGTGAACAGCACCTCGGGACCGTCGGCGAGGTCGACGCCGAACTCGGCCTCGTTGAGCACCGTCCCCGCGAGGTCGCAGACGGCTAGCTGGGCCCTGCTCGCGCCGAGCGCCGCGGCAAGCACGGTGCCGCCGTCGGTGTTGAACCACAGCCGCACCGGGGGACGTCCGCCGGTCGAGCCGCCCTCGGCGCGCTCGACGACGAGGCCCTTGTCGAGCAACTGGGTGACCCGCAGCGTCACCGCCGTCCGTGACAGGCCGGTCAGCCGTCCGATGTCGGAGCGCGTAGCGGCTCTGCCCTGCCTGATCAGCCGGAAGACCTCACCGACCGAGGCGCCCGCCGCGCTCGCCCGTCGTGCCACGTGTCCACGCTCCCACCTGCCGGTTCGGCCTCGAGCCGAACGGGGCGTTCGGTGCACATTGCGAGCCGAACGCCCCGTTCGGCTCTGTTCATCCCAGCCTACCGGCGAGTTAAGCACATAACGTACCAAAGTTTGCTTGTTTCTGTACCGATTTAGGTCTAGTGTGTGGATGAACCTGCTTACGCCCGGCAACGGAGGAGTATCGATGTCGGCAGCGAATCCGCTCGCCCCCTGCGACATCGTGGTGTTCGGCGGTACGGGCGATCTGGCGATGCGCAAACTGTTGCCAGCCCTGTACCTGCGCGATCGCGACGGCCAGCTCGCGTCCCAGACCCGGATCGTCGCGGTGTCCCGCGCGGGGCTGGACGACGCCGGTTACCGCGACAAGGTCTCCGCCGAGCTGCGCGGCTTCCTGCCAGCGGACTGCCATGACGTCGCCAGCGAGGAGGCCTTCCTTGCGCGGCTGCACCACGTCACCATCGACATCGCTGGCCAGGACCCCTGGCTTGAGCTGATCACAAGGCTGTCGGACGAGCCGCAGGCCGTGCGCGTCTTCTACCTCGCGTGCGCACCGAGCCTGTTCGGCCCGGTGTGTCAGAAGCTGGCGGAGTCCCGGCTGGTGAACGAGCAGTCAAGGGTGGTGCTCGAAAAACCGATCGGCCGCGACATCGCCTCGGCGCGCGCCATCAACGACGAGGTCGGCGCGGTGTTCTCCGAGCAGCAGATCTTCCGGATCGACCACTACCTCGGCAAGGAGACGGTGCAGAACCTGCTGGTGCTGCGCTTCGCGAACGCCCTGCTCGAGCCGCTGTGGAACTCCGGCGCGATCGACCACGTGCAGATCACCGCGAGCGAGACCGTCGGCGCAGGCAGCAGGGCCGACTACTACGACACCTCGGGCGCGCTGCGCGACATGGTGCAGAACCACCTGCTGCAGTTGTTGTGCCTTGTCGCGATGGAGCCGCCGACCAGGCTGGACCGGGACGCGGTGCGCGACGAGAAGCTGAAGGTGTTGCAGGCGCTGCGCCCGCTGGAGGGGCCGGACGTCTTGCGCGCCACGGTGCGCGGGCAGTATGCGCCCGGCCTCGTCGACGGCGAGCCGGTGGCTGGCTACCTCGACGAGTTGAACGGGAAGCCGAGCACCACCGAGACGTTCGTCGCGCTCAAGGCCGAGGTCGGCAACTGGCGCTGGGCTGGCGTGCCGTTCTACCTGCGCACCGGCAAGCGGCTGGAGCGCCGCGCGTCGGAGGTCGTGGTGCAGTTCCGCCCGGTGGCGCACTCGATTTTCCCGGGCATCGCCGACGAGTTCATCGCGCCGAACCGGCTGGTGATCCGGCTGCAGCCGGACGAGGCGGTGCGGCTGCACCTGGTCACCAAGGAGCCGGGGCCGGGCGGGGTGCGACTGCGGCAGGTGCCGCTGAACCTCAGCTTCGCGGAGACCTTCGACGCCCGGCTGCCGGACGCCTACGAGCGCCTGCTCGGCGACGTCGTCCGGGGCAACCCGACGTTGTTCATGCGCCGTGACGAGGTCGAGGCCGCGTGGCAGTGGACGAAGCCGATCCTCGCGGCGTGGGAGCAGTCCGGCACCCGCCCGAAGCGCTACGCCGCTGGCACCAGCGGGCCCACCGCCGCCACCGCACTGATCGAACGCGACGGACGTACCTGGCATGAGGAGGACGTGTGACCCACCCGACGGTCACCGAGGTGACCCGGCGGATCGCCGAGCGCAGCGCCACGAGCAGGGCCGACTACCTCGCCCGGATCCGCGAGGCCGCCGAGCAGGGGCCGACGAGGGGCGGGCTGGCCTGCTCCAACCTGGCGCACGGCTTCGCTGCCGCCGAGCCCGGCGCGAAGGACCTGCTGCGCAGCACGCTCAAGCCGAACATCGCGATCGTGTCCGCGTACAACGACATGCTCTCGGCGCACAAGCCGTTCGAGACGTTCCCCCGGCAGCTCAAGCATGCCGTGATCGATGCTGGCGGCATCGCGCAGTTCGCCGGTGGCGTGCCCGCGATGTGCGACGGCATCACCCAGGGCCGCGCGGGCATGGAGCTGTCGCTGTTCAGCCGCGAGGTCATCGCCATGGCCACCGCCATCGCGCTCTCGCACGACATGTTCGACGGCGCACTGCTGCTCGGCGTGTGCGACAAGATCGTGCCCGGCCTCGTGATGGGCGCGCTGTCGTTCGGCCACCTGCCCGCGATCCTGGTGCCTGCGGGACCGATGACGTCCGGGCTACCGAACGGCGAGAAGTCGCGGGTGCGGCAGGCGTTCGCGGCTGGCGAGATCGGCCGTGAGGAGCTGCTGGACGCCGAGGCCGCGTCGTACCACGGCGAGGGCACGTGCACGTTCTACGGCACGGCGAACTCGAACCAGCTCGTGGTCGAGGTGATGGGGCTGCACCTCCCCGGCGCGAGCTTCGTCAACCCGAACACGCCGCTGCGGGACGCGCTCACCGAGGCCGCCGGGCGGCAGATCACGGGGCTGACCGCGCTCGGCGACGACTACACACCGATCGGTGAAGTGCTGGACGAGCGCGCGTTCGTCAACGCCATCGTCGCGCTGCTGGCGACCGGCGGGTCGACCAACCACACGATGCACCTGGTCGCGATGGCCGCTGCCGCTGGTATCGAGCTGCGGTGGGAGGACTTCTCGGCGCTGTCGGCGGTGACGCCGTCGCTGGCCACGATTTATCCGAACGGTTCAGCCGACATCAACCACTTCCACGCGGCAGGCGGGATGGCGTTCCTGGTCGGGGAGCTGTTGGACGCCGGGCTGCTGCATCCGGACGCGCGCACGGTCGCCGGTGGCACGCTCGCGGAGCGGTACCGGGAGGAGCCGGTGCTTGACGACGGTTCGTTGACCTGGCGGCCGGGGCCGACCGACAGTCTGGACAAGTCCGTGCTGTGCGGCGTCGGGGACCCGTTCGCGCCGGACGGCGGGCTGCGAATGCTGACAGGCAACCTGGGCAACGCCGTGCTCAAGGTGTCCGCGATCAAGCCGGAACATCGGTTGGTGCGGGCGCCCGCGCGGGTGTTCGCCGACCAGGCGGAGTTCCTGACGGCGTTCCAGGAGGGCGAGCTGAACCGCGACATCGTCGCTGTGGTGCGACACCAGGGGCCGAGCGCCAACGGCATGCCTGAACTGCACAAACTCGTCCCGGCGCTCGGGGTGTTGCAGGACGCGGGCCATGCCGTCGCGCTGGTCACCGACGGCAGGATGTCCGGTGCGTCCGGCAAGATTCCCGCCGCCATTCACCTGACGCCGGAGGCCGCCGACGACGGCCCGATCGCGCGCATCGAGGACGGCGATGTGATCGAGTTGGACGCCGAGTCCGCGACGTTGCGGGTGTTAGTGGACGACGCCGAGCTCGCGGCCCGTCCCGCCGCCGGTCCAGCGGCGTCTGCACGTGCGACCGGCACCGGACGCGAGCTGTTCGCGCCGCTGCGCGCCGCGGTCGGCCCCGCCGACCGCGGCGCGACGGTGTTCGGAGCCGGCACGTCGGAGGTGGTGTCATGAGGACTGCTCGCACGACATCGATGGCGTGGCCTGCCGCGCTCGACGTAAGGGAGGCGGCGTGACCGCGATCCAGCCGACCGGGGCACTCGATGTCAGCCCGGTCATTCCCGTCGTCGTCATCGAGGACGCCGACACGGCGGTGCCGCTCGCGCGGGCACTGGCAGCGGGCGGCGTCCGGATTGTCGAGGTGACGTTGCGCTCGGACGCCGCGTTGACGGCGATCGAACGCATCGCCGCCGAGCTCCCGGACGTGCTCGTCGGCGCGGGCACGCTCACCACGCCCACGCAGGTGAAGGACGCTGTCGGCGCGGGCGCTCGGTTCCTGGTCAGCCCCGGCAGCACGCCCACGCTACTCGACGCGATGGCGGACACCAGGCTGCCGTACCTGCCGGGCGTGTCCACCGCGTCCGAGGTGCTCGCGATGCTGGAGCGCGGCATCACGGAGATGAAGTTCTTCCCCGCCGAGACCGCTGGTGGGCAGCCGTTCCTGAAGGCGCTCGCGGGGCCGCTTCCGCAGGCGCGGTTTTGCCCGACCGGCGGCATCACGCCACTCAGCGCACCGGACTACCTCGCGCTGCCCACGGTCGGCTGTGTCGGCGGCTCGTGGCTGTCCCCGGCCGACGCCGTGGCCACCGGCGACTGGACCTGCATCAGCCAGCTCGCCACCCAGGCCACCGGGCTCGGCCTGCGCTAGTCCGACACGCATGCCGATACACCCGGCACATGACGTTAGTAGTAGGAGCGGGACCGCCCTGCGTTGACGTCACGGAGTTCGGCCATACAGCGCTCGACCTGAGCGACTTGCTGCTGGCGTTCCGGCCGGTCTTGCAGCCGAACGGCAACGTCGACGGCAGCGACTCCCACGACGACAAACCCCAGCCCGGTAAGTCCCCAGGAAATCAACGACGCCATCTGCTCGTCGACGTTGATAGTCCCCGCGACCGCACCCCAGCTGTAGAAGATCGCGCTGAAGCCCGCCGCTACCACGACGAGGCCAGCCCAGACACCGTTCGATGGTGTCAATAGCAACGCCTTCCACCGAGGCGGCGGGCGGCCAATGTCCTCCCGCTCCTCACGATGAAGCTCATCGAGCTCAGCCGGTGTCTCGACCGCGTCATCAGCCGGCTCGACGGCCTGCGGCTCAGTCGCGTCCTCCGCAAGGTCGCGCAGCGTGGAGGACTCCGCGGACGACCGGTGCCGGCCCTCTGGTTCCGTCATGTCAGTGAACCTCCAGGACGCTCCAGACTTCTCGTCAACGAATGCCCTGTCACGGCAAATCCGACGAGCAGCAGAAGTGGCATGAGCCACGCCACTGGGTATTTGTAGCCGACCCTGATGAACTCCGGCGCGGCGACGGGCTCAGGCGGCTGCGTTGGCTCTGGCTGCGGTTCGACCTCAGACACCGGAGCGATGTCGACGGGCTCTGGTGTCACGGCCTCGATCGGGCCAACCGGTGGCGGGCTCGGCGCAGGTGGCGGGACGAAGCCAGACACTGGTGGCGGCGGAGGAGTGGTGGTGGTGGTGGTGTCGTCGTCTTCTTCCTCGTAATTCAGCTTCGCGGTGATTGGGTGGGGATCGCCATTTTCCACAGCGCCAGGCACGTCTTCCTGTTGGTCAGCGCCGTAACGCTTACCAAAGAAGGCCACGTGCCATGTTTCCGACTTCTGCTTCGCTTCCGGCGCAGGCAGGATGGCCAATGCTGGTGTGACACCATCCGACCAGCCATCTAGGAACGGCGCGAGGTCGACGGTGAACGCCGGCTCGGGATCCGCCGAGTACACAGCGTTCGCAGACGTCGTGCAATCGGTGTCCGGCGGTTTTTTCGGCGAGGCTTCGACGTCGCTGAAGAAGCCGGTGACCTGACAAACCCGCAGTGTGGCCGCGTCTTGCCGCAGCGATCCGTCTGTCGGCTCCATATCGACGGGCAGCGTCAATGTTCCGGCTGTGAACACCGACTCCGCTGGGATTTGTGCGCTAAAAATGTCCAGCTCGATGTAGGTCGCCGAGGTCGGGGTACCTCCCGAAATGCCGACGTGCAGGGTGTTCTTCGGGTATTCTGCAGGAGCTGCAAGCATGGAGCAGTCGATGCTTGGCATACTAAGAAGAACATAACTTTCTGGATACAGTGAGCGTTTCGCGACGGAATTCGC